>CAZOVL010000045.1:0-21779 GCA_964583185.1 uncultured Bacteroides sp.
TAATAAAAGTTTTTCCTCCCTCTAAATTTATTGTTACCTTATTAAAAATAGGACTACCTATAACATATTGCTCTGAAGCTGTAAATACAGGATAAAATCCTAAAGAAGACAAGATATACCATGCTGACATCTGCCCACAGTCTTCATTTCCAATGAGACCATCTGGTTGGTCATTATAAAATTCCCTCATTATTTTCCTTACTAATCGGGCTGTTTTCCATTGTTGCCCTGCGTAAGTATACATATAAGCAACATGGTGGCTAGGTTCATTTCCGTGAGCATATTGACCAATACAGCCTGTTAAATCCACCAATACTGTTGAATCTTGCTTGTTTTCTAATGAAAAGAATTGATCCAGACGATCTATAAAGACATTTTTTCCTCCAAGAAGCGTCATTAGACCTTCAATGTCGTGAGGTACTAACCATAAGTATTGCCAAGCATTACCCTCAGCATAATCTGAAGCCCAAGGACGAATGGATTTAAATGGATCAAACGGAGTAGTCCAATCCCCATTGGATAATTTACCTCTGAAAAATCCAGATTCATTATCGTAATATAACTTATAGTTCTCTGATCGTTTTTTGAAATATTCGTAATCGTCTTCTTTATTCATTTTTTTAGCCATCAAAGCAATACTTGCATCTCCAATAGCATATTCTAAAGCCATAGCTACCGGTCGATTAGACATAACATCAGAAGGTATTGCTTTGAAATCACGTACATAATCTAACCCTCTGATATCGCTCATAGCAGTTGTTTTCAATGCATGGAAAGCTTTTTCTGCATCAAAACCCTTACAGCCCTTTAAGTAGGCTTCGGCAATAACTTGAAAACTACTAATTCCAACCATTGTTCCTGTTTCATAGCCTCTTAAGTGCCAAATAGGAAGTGCTCCGGTTTCATCAAAAACAGCTAACATACTATTTATGAAATTTCCCACTTCAGTAGGATGTGTTATGGTAAATAAAGGATGAGTAGCACGATAAGTATCCCAAAGAGACAAAATGGTATAATTCTCAAAAGATGGCTTTTTATGTATCTTCCAATCAGACCCCATATAGTCATTATTGTAATCATTAAACAAAGAAGGATGAATCATTGTATGATACATAGATGTATAGAATATTCTTTTATCTTTCTCACTCTCTGTCTCTACATTAATCTTAGATAGTTCATTATTCCATTTTTTATCTGCTTCTTGGACTACTTTATTAAAGTCCCAATGTGGTATCTCATTCTCAATATTGGCTAATGCATTATTAGCACTTATAGGAGAAATACCCACCTTCAACGATAGAATATCCGGTGATTCATCAAAGCTAATCAATCCTTTTATGCCTTTACCTTTAGCCTTTTTTCCTTTTAACGGCTTTGCTTCATCATAAACAGAAAAATCATCAATCGGTTGAGATGTTTTAATAGCAAAGAAGACTTGTTGTCTTTTAGCCCAACCAGAAGAAGAACGATAGCCTTTAAATGTACAAGCATCAACTTGTTCAATATATGTGTCTATGGATTGATCATTGAGTCCTTCTTTTAAGTCAATGATTATATGTGCATTTTGTCCTTTTGGAAAAGTATATTGATGGTATCCTACCCTTTCACTCGCAGTTAGCTCTACTTTTATGTTTGAGTCACTAAGTTTAACAGAGTAATAACCAGGTTTTACTGTTTCATTTTGATGAGAATATAAAGAACCATATCCAACCGTATGATTTTCATCTGCTCCTTTATCTAGGCGTATTGATCCTGTATATGGCATAATTAATACATCATTCAAATCACCAATTCCTGTACCACTAAGATGTAATTGTGAAAAGCCAATAATTAAACTATCCCCATAATGATATCCGGAACACCAATCCCATCCTTTGAAAATATTAGACGGACCGATCTGGACTGCTCCAAAAGGAACACTAGCACCAACAAAAACATGCCCATGTCCTCCTGATCCAATTAAGGGATCAACGTACTGTGTGTAATTTTGAGAGGTTGTTAACCCTAAACTACAACCTATAAAGATGAATAATAGTATTAGTTTTTTCATAGCCTACCAATTATCTGTTCTAAAAGGGGATACAGGAATACCGTAGATACTAAATATACTTGCTTCTATAAAATTTTTATAAGCATAGCGAACAGCAACAGGATTTGGAACATTTCTACTCGATACAGCCAATCGAGCAGTACTTGTTTCAATTTCGGCAAAAGCAGGATGAAAAACTCGGTCTTCACCGGCTATTTCAAAGCCCGAAAGAGAAGTCCACATGGGAAACAAGCCATTCTCAGCATAGTCGAAGTTAATATAAATCTTATTCCCCACTTTCTCCATAGATTTGTACATAGGGGGTTTATATCCAAATCCTTGTAAACCATATGTATCTGCCAATGCCCAATAGGCAAGCCTATTCCCAACCTTTTCCTTTTCAATTGGATGAATAAATACAGGATGACCAATATCCATTGTAGTAACCATACCACTTTTGGGTATATCTTTCATATTTTGTTCTTGTGCCTCACGCAAATAAGCAGCAGAAACCCCATCAGCTCCTTCATAATTAAATGGAGCGATTTGGACAAAGTAAAAAGGAAGGTTTTCATTCTCCCATTTTGAGCGTAAATCTTTGACAAATGCAGGCATCAGTTCTTTATATTGTTTTGCATTATCTCTATTGCTCTCTCCTTGATACCAGAGAAAACCTTTAATTCCAAATTTAGTTAATGGGTTAATTTTTGCATTATAAAGAACACAAGGGGCAGCTGTAGGGTTTTTTACTTCTTCATTATTCGTTAAAAAAGACAAATCAATATTCTTAAATGGCGATATAGCTTCTTTACTCATCCAAGCTTCCACTCTAGATCCACCCCAAGATGAAATAATAATACCAATAGGAACCTCTAAAACTTCCTCAAGATATTTAGCAAAATAGTAAGCTACTGCACTTATATTTGCCACATTCTGTGAAGTATTTTCCAACCACTCTCCTTGACAATTAAATTGTGGCGTTTTAGCGTATTGACGTACCCATCTCCCATCTTTAGAGTCGGTAGTATACATACGTATGGGGGTTTTAGGCTTAGCCTTAGCTATTATGTCATTTGATTGGTCAACAGGTTGACGGTCAAATCCTCTTATTGGCATCTCCATATTCGATTGTCCTGAACAAAACCAAACTTCTCCAATCAAAACATTTCCTAACTTCAGAGTTTCACCATCATCAAACAATATCTCATAAGGTCCTCCAGCTGTTGGGGTCACAACGGTAGCCTGCCAATCACCATTCGTATCAGAATTAACAATATATGTTTTTTTATTCCATGAAGTTGTAATCTTTACTTTTTTATGAGATTCTGTTTTACCCCATAAGTTAACTTCACTTTGTTGCTGCAATACCATATTATTACTAATAACTGAAGGTAATTTAACTTTTGCTTCAACTTTAAATGTAATTTGTATTACAAAAAAAAGAAAGAGTAAACCTAATGTATTTTTCATTTCTTCCATCTTTATATTATTTATTCAAGTCATGTTTTATTAATCAAAATTTAAAAGAGAACTTTAATTGTTTAGATGAAGATTTTCAGTAAAAATAAAAGTTCTTCGTTTAGTATAGAACTACAACATAATTGACCAATTTCCAGAAAAATAGGCTCTATGAAGCTTGTGAAGATTTTCTTTGTCATTATTTCTTATAAAAAGATATTCTAGATCTTTATATAAATAAAATTGCAACCAATATCCTTTATCATATTTTTCACGAATAGATAAAGCTTGTTTTAGTTTAGCGTACCAATTTGTATTGAGATTGTAGTGCTCAGCTACATGAATCGCCTCTTGTCCATTTTGCCATAGATTATTTGACATTTCATTCATAAGATTAGTAAAATCATTATACTTAAACTTTGTAAGATCAATAAGCTCACATTCATCTTCAATTCCTAGATCTGCAAGATTAATGACGGTTTCAAAGAGGTGATCTCCATCAAGATCATATTCAATACAATCGATAAAACCATTTCCATCTTTATCTGTGTATTTGATAGTCCCAAATTTCGAGGGATTTTTATTCAAACCAAACCATAACCGATCCCATCCTTGATAAAAATCAGCATTTTGATCTATTCTCCAACATCCCCACTCGGCACCATAAAGATGCAGTTTCCCATCGAACTTACCTATATATAGTTTCCCTTCACCCGAATTATCTCTATCCCATTCACCACGATCTCCAGAAGCATCAGATTGCTTATGATTATCAATTCCTCCATTTTTCCATCCCACCTTAAATGGATCAAAAGGATCGTATAGCTCAACTCGCTCCCATCGGTGACAATCATCATCTTCATCAAAAACAAAATAGGTTTCATTCCATTTTCCTCTTTTGAATATCAAATCCCATGCACTATTATGATTTGGATATACCAGTTCTGTCATCTGCCTGAATCGGGGATCAACAAAGAAAGAGTCTGTCTCAGGCAATCTCGGATTATTGAATTTATGTACCTGATCCATATAATTAAAACCTTTTCCTCTAAAAGATAAAGTAAAATCAAAATCGAATTCATCACCAGCTCTATTATCGTTATCTAGATCAACCGCTATTGAGACCCAATCGATGTTACCACTCAACTGCATATTAACAAAACTATTATCGGGATGATTATCATCAACTTTTTTAGGTGAATCAACTAATCGAATAGCCATTTCAGATAGCCCATCCCCATCTTCATCATAAAACAAAAAAGGATTTTCCCAATTTAATCTGATATCTTTCATATTATAAGTTGAGGCATGAATTTTCAAAAATGCAGATTGCCCGCTGTAATCAGTATAGAAATCACAAATTCCATACTTATCCCAGCTTTTTATTTGCATCGTATTCCAATCAATATAATTGAAAACATTATCATTATCTGTATCCAAGACAATCATATAATGCCCATTAGGCCATACTTCAGTTGCTTTTTGTAAAGGATACTCAGCTACAATTTGTAGGTCTGCTTTACCATCACCATCTGTATCTATCCAATCAATAATTAAATCTCCATGGCCACCATATACACCATCTTTATTTCGATCAATTAATAAACAATCGTTTTTAGTATCACCCTCTAGATCAGTCCACAACATATCACCATCATCATCTAACCAAAGAATAGGAATACTATCTCTCGTTATTGAATAAATAGCATCGGGCTTCCCGTCCCCATTCAAATCTACTAATTCTGGTTTATAGTCTATGGGAGGAGGAGGAAGTCTAAAGGCCATTATTTGAAGTTTATTATTCCAATAATGATCCGGTTGCTGACAATTAATCGAGGGGAAAAAAGCAAGAGAGAAGATCAAGATTAAAAAGAATCGCTGATTAAACGTTTGAAACTGAATCGTTGAGGTAAAATGACTAAGGTTATTTGACTTCATAAATTTCATCTTTTTTATTTATCATCCTATATTTCAAAAAATGATTGAAAAATAACACTCCGGATGATTTTAGGCGTTTTTCATTATACAAGAAAGAACATATAGACTTTATACCTATATCTCGGAGGCTCAATATAGTCCTCCGAGATAAACTTAAATAGATAAATTCACCTTAAAAGTAACTCTATCACAATGTTTATCCTATGATAGCAATTTGGATTATTTAATTGAAAAACCGTTTTGATTTTTTAATTACCCTATACTTCACATAAACTATTCTCTTGATACTTATCCCTACATCTATAAAAGATAAGCACCCATTATGATAATAAGACTAAAAGGTTATCTACTTAAATTTTTATTTATTTTCTGCAGAAGGAGGAGCATCATTAATTCCCCACTTCTTATTAGCTTTACCCCCCATCATTAAAATGAGTTTTCCACCATTTTCTATATCAGAATGATTAAACCAAGGCTTATTCCACTCTTTACCATTCAATGTGGCAGATTGAATAAATTTATTCTCAGGAGAGTTATTTTGAGCTATTATTTCAAAAATCTTTCCGTTACCTAAGCGAACACTAACTTCATTAAATGTTGGAGAACCAATATTATAAGTTGGAGACCCAGGAGTTACAGGATAAAAACCCATCATAGAAAATGCAACAAATGCGGTTAAACCACCACCATCTTCATCACCGGGAATACCCATCAAGTCGTTTCTAAACCATTGTTTTAACAATGTACGAATACGTTTTTGAGTTTTCCAAGGTTGACCAGCATAATTATACAAATAAGGGATATGCAATGAAGGCTCATTTGCCATTGTAAACTGTCCCACATTTCCTGTCTGATCCGGAAGTTGTGCATAAAACTCATACTTACTCTTACCTAACGGTTCTACATACATTTGATCCATATTCTCTATGAATTTTTCAGCAGATCCCATTAGATTTATTAAATCAGCAATATTATGAGGAACATCCCAACGATATGTCCAAGCATTATTTTCATCATAATAATCTCTAGCACCTTGACCACCTGAGAAACGATAATCAAATGGTTCAATAAATTTACCGTCAATATCTTTGGGATGGAAAAAAGATGTTTCTTCATTAAACAGATTACGATAATTATAAGAGCGATCCATAAAGAAATCATAGTCCTCGGTTTTACCTAACTCTTTAGCTATTTGAGCCAAACACCAATCATCATAACAAGTACCTAACGTAACAGCTACAGCTTGTCTTTTCTCTCCTTTTACCACTTCCTTTACATATTCTTCTTCCCCTACTTTAAGTGCCGGAAAATAGCCTTCTTCTTGATAAAAGATATCCAATTCAGTATTAGGTATTCTAGTCCATGGTAATAAGGATTTCTCTGTCAAGGCACTTTTACAAGCTACATAAGCAGCCTCAAGATCAAAACCTCTTAAGCCTTTAACATAGGCATCCCAAATAACAGCTACTGCATGGTTCCCATTCATTCTATGACTATCACCCGTAATTTCCGGAAACGTGGGCATCCAGCCTTCTGCTGTTTGTTGAGCCATACGTATGTACGAATTAATCATATTTTTCTCCATCTCCGGTTCAACTAATATTCGTAGTGGATGAGTAGCTCTGTAAGTATCCCAAATCCAATCATCTGTATAGAAAGGAATACCCTCATCACTATGAATATTACCATCAGAGGCACTATAATATCTTCCATCTTCTGAAATATTAATCATTCGTTCATAAATACGATAAAGCGAAGTATAGAATACAATTTTCTCATCATCACTTCCTCCTTTAATCGTTATTTTTCCTAATACGTCATTCCATTTTTTTCGACCAACTTCAGCAACATCATTTACACTGTATGTATTAATTTCACGTTCAAGGTTTTTCTTCGCTTGAGCTTCATTAATAAAAGAAATCCCATAACGTAAATTGATGTTTTTTTCGGCAAACTGCATTACTATTGCTTGATCTTTACCCTCAACTGCTTTTTTAGTTTCATCAATAAATCCATTTGATAAACCACCTAACTGAATAGGGGTTTGTTGTGTCTCAATATAAACATATACTATTGTAGGTCCTCCATCAATAACTTGATGTCCGGTAATTGTATTTTCATTTACTTCCAAGGAACCGTTTCTAGTATTGAAGACTAATAAATTATCTCCTTCTTCCTCAAAATCAAAAGCATAGACAGCAGATTGATGCGAAGGTGCATAATTTATTTCAACATTCTCGTTGTCCAAATAAACAGAATAATAATAAGGTTTTATAACCTCATTATCGTAAGAATAACTCTCTACAGCTTTTAGCCCACTTGTTTTTTTTACAGGACTTATATTAAAAGCGGAACTACCTCTATGGCTTGTTACAATAATGGGCAATCCTTTGATTGCATCCGATGTAGATTCTCTACGCTCAGGATAAACTCTCAACATACTGTTTGGTAGGTGCACAGTAGGAAATGTAGGAACTAATAAATGACTTATTGTTCCGATGTAAGGATTGACATAATCTACAGGGTCTTTCACCTCCTGTTGAATGTCATTACACGAGTATAATATCAAGGAAATACTCAGTATAAAAAACGGGATTATTCTTATTTTCATATCTCAAGGAATAATTATATTTATTAAAAAAAATTAGTAGAGGATATAAATACCCTCTACTATTAAGTATTTCTTATTTTATCATATTGCTAATCATATTTATCAATAATTTACCAGCAACCGGATCTGTCACTGCTTTTTCTGTACACATAGTTGAAATCATTGCTTTACCTTTACCTTCATTAATTTGTAGCAATGTCAGACCTCTCATCGAACTAATTTTTTCCAAACGATCTTCCGGTTTACCTCCATCTATATATGCATGAATTTTCATTTGTCCTGCAAGTTCTATTAGGTTCTCATTTCTGTTAACCTTAAGAGTTGCATCACAAGCTGTAGGTATCTCACGTTTATTATTATTGAAGTATCTTAATTCTAAAACATCAATATCATCAAAAACAGATGCATCATTTCGCTCCATATTTACTATGTCACCTTCCGTTGGAATAATCCAGTCAGTTATATACTCTGGATAAACCTTCTTTACAACTTCTTTACTGTTTAAGAAAAGTAGGTTTCCACCTTTTTCCTGATAGTCTCTAAACATTGCTTTTTCCTCATCTGTACACTCTTTTAATCCCGTAATGATACATAGATCTGCTTTTAATTTAGGATCTAACAATTCTTTAACAGTAGAAACTGAATTGTAAGTAACCTTCAAAAAGTCTAATGCTTTTTTATTTCCATCTTTAGCAAGGAGAATAATCTTTTTATTGTTTAATTCTTGATTTACATTCCAACTCTTTTTAGCAAACAATAAATTATATTCATTCTCAGAAATAACTATGCCATTTTCAGTCAACTTCAACACTAACTTCCCTTTAACTTTATCAGAAGATAAATTAGATGGAATATTTATAGTTGGCTCAACATAAAGACGTTCGTAATGTTTTACTGCAGGTACTTCTTCTCTACCACTAGTAAGTCTTGTTCCTGTTTCATCTATCAATTCCCACCGAAGTAATGTAGGTTTTAAGTCTGTCCCATCTTCTTTATCGTTCACAACATAAATGCGTGTAGCAAGCTTCTCCCCTTCGTATAAATTGCGCCCCCATAACTCAGCACTAACTAAAACAGGTTGTAAAGCACGTTTCAAGGCATAATAAGTTGGATAGGGCTCAATATTTTGATAGTCATAGACTTGACGGAACCAGGTTAGGAGAGCAAAATGCAGCGTTCCTGACCCTTGATCATTTGAACGACGGAAAGCTTCAGCTAATTCTCCTGTAATAAACGATTGTGTGTTTAAGAAATGCTTAGGATCTGAGAAGTCATAACATTCGTACCCAATCAATGACTGAGGATTTTGATGAATCAACTGATAGGAACGTGTAGGGTGTCCTGTCTCATTATTT
This sequence comes from uncultured Bacteroides sp., assembly GCA_964583185.1. Taxonomy (GTDB): domain Bacteria; phylum Bacteroidota; class Bacteroidia; order Bacteroidales; family Bacteroidaceae; genus Bacteroides_E. Next base: position 9,392 of record CAZOVL010000045.1, read on the forward strand.
GGATATCCTGTTGACATCTCTTGGCTAATCAGGGGACGATCTGGCAATTTAAAGTTTTTCTGAAATTCACCATTGAAGAAGCGGAAAAGAGAAAAATCATACCAGTTATAATAACCGTGTACATCATCAATATCTCCATCGTCAATATTGCTCATGAAATCTTCTCCAAACTTCTCCTTTTTTCCTTTGGCTTGATAATTAGAATCAAAACAAATGGGACGAGTAGGATCAACTTTACGCATCTCTTTTACCACATCTGATATAATTGTGTACTTAACTTTAGCGCGCTCTAAATCTTTATCATTGTCATAGAACTTCATCTCATTATTTACAGTCCAGAATAACAAAGATGGATGATTACGATATTTTTTCAATAAACTAAGAAATTCTTTTGCCCACATATCAATTAATTCCTTGTCGGGCATAGTATCGTGAATCATCAACCAAGACCAAGTCCCTTCAAAACTTATACCCACGCCATTATGATCAGCAGCAGTCATCCATAATTTATTATAAGGAGTAGTATGTGTACGAGTAACATCAATGTTACCTGCTTTCATTAACTGATAAAATGTATTTGCTAAATTCAAATCATTAGGAGCTAAAGCAAATGGAGTATGGTTCCCTCCTCGTAAAGAATAACGTTGCCCATTTAACCAAAACAAGCCCTCTTTTATTTCAAAAGTACGAAAACCTGATGTCTCAACTTTTTCATCAAGCACTTCTCCTTTATCAGCAACTAAACGAAACTTAAAATCATAGAGATTAGGATGTTGTGGTGTCCAAAGACGAGGTTTTAATCCATCTATACTATAGGAGAATAACTTCTCTTCATCTGCATTTAGTGTTATTTTCTTAAGAGATAAAGCACTATAAAGCGTTGCACCTGTCTCTTTATCTTCAATATCTGTATATAGATTAAACACCCTTTTCTTTCCCGCATAATTTTTCACAGTAACATCAAAAGTTCCTCCATCCAAAGCAGGCTTAATAAACACATCTTCTACTTTTACTAAATCAGTAATTGTTAGTTTTACCGGTTGCCAAATACCCGCAGGATTATCACCATAAAAGCCATGAGCAATCTCTTTTAGGATATTGTTTATTACAGGGGTTTCTGTATTATGCACTTTGTCATCTTCACGAACAGATGAATAATAAAAATCAATTGCTGTATTAAGATCATCTGCAGATGATTTTGTACCATCAATATTTCGAGAAACCTTAACTACCACTAAATTTTTCCCCGGTTTAAATAATTTGCTTCCATCAACATTAATTTCTCCAAACATACCTATATTAGAAGCAGCAAATTCACCATTTATATAGATTTCAGCCATTTTAGATACTGCATCAAAAGTCAAAGTTAAATTCTTGCCTTCAATGTTATCAGGTAATTCCACCCATTGACGATACCAAGCAGCCTCCGTTTTCCTATAATCAAAAGTATATCCTTCACAACGATCTGTTTCCTGTTGATAATAAGTGTCCGACACCCCTTTGGGTTGAGGTCCTGTGGGTGAAGGCATTGTTTCACCATGTAACCAAATACGAATAGGGTTCCAAAAATTAGGAACAGTCATTACATGCCAATCTTTATCATCAGTTTTAGCTGCAACAGCTTTAGCTCTATCTTCTAACTGATATTCTGGCATAAATAACCACTCACCATCTAAAGTAATTTCCGTTCGACTTTTCGTTAATTTATCAACTTTCACAGACTTATATTGTGATCTTTCTTGTTGTCTTTTACTCTCTTTTTCCTGAGGAGTAGCTGTTTTAAGATATTCTTCTCTTCTTACATTATCTAGTGCATTTTCATTCATTGGAGTAATTACCAAATCATCAAACTCTGCATCAATCCATCCCCCTCCTAGCGTAACTTCACCACTTGGTGCTAAACTGCTATTTTTATCAACTAAATCAATTCGAGGTATTGTTTCATCATTTAGAAATACTCGAATACGACCTTTACAAACCTCAACTTTTATTTTATACCATTCTCCCGGAACCGGATGAAAACCTAAAGGTCTAACTCCCATAAATTCATCATTTCCCATATATCCCATTCGCATCAGGTATAAATCATCTTGTAAGCCTCCTTTTATTCCTAAAACATAACGATCAAAACGATTATATGCTCTAAATCCGGCCCATATTTGTACTTGTTCAGCCTCTTTGGGAGCTCTAGCTTTGAATGATACACTATAGTTGGTCATATCATTACTTCCAAAGCAAGCATATGATCCTTTCGATTTTAACACACCATCCTCTACTTTACACTCACCACGACCTATTGTCTGCAGTTTTTGTTGAAAATTTTCAAAGTCTTCTTTTATCTGGGCATTTACACTCATCGAAAGACAAAGTATAAATAGAAAAAGAATCGCTTTTGGTTTCCAATTTTTCATAATTATTATAATTTGATAGTTAAGAGAAAGAAGAAGGGGTCTTAAGTAAAACTCTACAAATTAGATCCTAAAAAATAAACCCCCTTTTTCTTTCAAGTTTAAATATTTATGGAACTTTTACTGTCTTTATATCAGTATAGTTGTATTTTTTATATGTATCAGAACAACAAAATCCTACTCTTACATAATAAGTCATATCAGTATACTTAACAGCTCTCGTTGTTTTAAATTCAATAATTGTATTTTCCATATCATTTGTTATGCTTACAGTACCAGAGATTAATTGACTATCGTAATTATTATTTCCTACATACTCGGTCATAGCAACACAAAAAAGAGCATTATTTAAATTAGGCATAGCAATGCCCTCCTTTGCATTTCTCTTAAACTTAGCAGAGGCAGCAATAAAATTATCTGTTGTAACATAAGGTTGTTCTACCCACTCTATATCCAAATAAGGTGTAACAGTAAAGTCTTTTGTCGTTAAACCTTTAATATTCACAATTTCACCTTCTGCATCGTATGGGTAAAATGCCCCTTCTACAGGTGTCATTCTATACTCTCCCGCAAACCACTTGGTGTTTACATAACTTCCATCTTGTTTCATGTTTAAAAACATGGGGGCTATTGAGACATCATCAGCCCCTGTATTCCAGCTCAATTCTTCCATCTTGATTGTCATACTTCCTTTTCCTTGCTCTAATTGAAGTGGCTTTCCATTATGGTCTAATATCTGGCCAGATATCTGAGCATCAGGTCCGTCGTAATTATCTTTTTCACAAGAGCTGTTTAAGGTTATTACTACAGCAAGAAAAAGCATATACAGTAATTTCTTCATATTCTTATTGTTTTAAGTTTATCAATATTGAGCATTTTGTTCCAGTAACGGATTTGATTTCATCTGCCCACTTGGTATAGCTTCATAGTAATATTTAGTTTGAAACGTTAAATTATTATTAGCTCTTTCACAAACTCTAGAATCATAAATATACTTTCCAATTGGATTACCATTACTATTCAGTGTTGCGCCCTTAGCAAACATAAATGGATTCAACATTCTTCTCCTATAGTTGTAAATTTGTTTGTCATAAGTGAACCAACGACGAAGATCCCAGAAAATCTTATGCTCAAATGCTAGTTCTTTATATCTTTCTACTCTAATAAGTTGTAGACCTCGGTTTGGAGCTAAAACAAATCCCCCTGGACCTGTTCCTCTCTCATAGGCTACATCTTCTGATAAATCAGTGGCACTTGTTAACAAGTTTGCTCCAGCTCTACTACGTATTTTGTTAACACATTCATATGCATCATTTTGCATATCTTCCCCATCAATAGTACTTACACCATTTTGAGAAAGCTCCAATGCAGCTTCTGCTCTATTGAGTAATACCTCTGCGTAACGTATATCAATCCAAGTTTGGTAAGATTCGTGTAGCTTAGTAGAAGAAGGAGTCAGTGACATATCAAGCCACTTACGACCATGAAATCCGGTTAAGGTATTGTTTGAACCACCATTAGCTGGACCATCTAATCCATTTTTATTCAATTTAACTCCTGAAGAAAGTGTATAAGGAGTCTGGGTAAGTACGTTTTCTGTAGTCACCAATACATTCTCTTTAAAAAAGCCATTACCATAAGCTGTTGTTGAGTTTCCATCATCAATAGAAAACTTTTGAATTTCGGTCGATGGATCTACTTCTTCTTTTATGATTCCCCGACGCATATCTACCTCTACACCTTTATAAGTGTGTCCAGGAAGTAGTATAGATCCTTTTAGACGAGGTTCTGCATTATTAAATAATTCTTTTTCATTCGCATAAACAATATAATTATTGTTATCATCCACAGTTTTTATTCTTCCGGTTTCATGATTAATAGGAAGTCCATCAAAAAGCTCTACCCAATCTAAAGTCACATTATAACGATCTCCATAAGTAGATGTCATACGAGGGGGGGAATATACAGCATCAAAACTGTGAACATAATTTGAGAAGTCATATTGTCTAATAAAAATAGACTCTTTACTATTATTTGCATTTTCAAAGATTTGAGCAAAATTCTCAGATAGATCTGCATTAGCTTGATATAAAGCATATCCACCTTCATCAACTATCTTTGCAGCTTTCCATGCAGCTTCAAAATAAGTATTTGCTTTTTCCGTAGGTAATCCACATAACATAACACCCTCAACCGTATGGGTAAATGGGGTTCCATAGCGAGCTATAGATCCTGCAAATAGTGCAACTCTTGATTTTAAAGCAGCTGCTACATATTTATTTGCTCTCCCTTTTATCTCTTTAGCATCCATATGCTCAATAGCATAGTCCAAATCTTCCAGGATAAAATCAAAACATTCTTCATGACTTTTACGAGGAGCCCAAAGCTCACTTACATTTTCTGTCATTTCTTGTGCTTCATCAATAAGAGGAACACCACCATAGCGTTTAACCATTTGGAAATAGACGTAAGCACGTATAAAACGAGCCTCAGCAATCCAGCTTTCAACACCTATTAAACTCTCAATATAAGCGGGCAGTTCTTCCAACAAATAATTTGCATTACGAATGATTTTGTATCCTTCGTCCCAATATCCTTTAGCGGGAATATAAAGTCCTGTGTTATTACGATTTACACTTTCCCCTGTACTTACCATTGGCCATGCTATACAGTTCCAATTGAAATACCCCCCAAGATTACCCTCATTGCTCACATTAAAATCATCCATCGGTAACCGATTGTAAAGACCGGTCATATAGGCTTTTATTCCTCCTTCACTAAAAATATCCTCATCGGTCAATATGTTTTGTGGGGGAACATCAAGAGACTCACACGAAGTGAAGAATCCCAAGAAAAACATTACTGATATATATATATATTTCTTCATATTTGTCTCAATTATAAGATTAATAAGTAATATTAAATCCAAAGTTTACTGTTCTGTTCAGAGGGTACATATAGCCGTAAAGCTCTGTTGGATGTTCTGGGTCAAGACCTTTTACACCTGTGACTGTAAAAATGTTATATCCATTTACATACATTCTGAGATTTTTTATTCCAATTTTACTCAATATGCTTGCCGGCATTGTATAACCTATCTCTGCTGATTTTAAACGTAAATAAGAACCGTCTTGAATAGCAAATCTTGAATTTGAATCTACCGCTGTTCCTCCATACGAATAATAACCTCCACTCCACGTATTACTACGATCATATGGATCTTTTAACGGATCATTCGGATGCCAACGATCTAAGAATCGATCCAAAGCATTACCATTGAACTGTAAAGGAGCAATTAATTGTTCCCCATAGGCCACATAAGACATGGCAGATCCTTGGAACAGTAAATTAAAGTCAAAGCCTTTGTACTGAGCACCTAATGTAATACCAAAGTTTAAGAGGGGATAATTTCTTTTGTCTTGAAAGTCTGATTTTCTTGAGTCTGTTGTAGTAGCTATCACATGATCATCCCATCCATCAATAACTCCATCACCATTCCAGTCTTCGTAGATATAATCTCCAGGTAGTGTTCCATTACCTGTAAAAACAGGAGAATTGGCAATTTGATCGTACGAGGTATATCTGCCGTTACTTCCTTTTCCAAACCAGATATCATTATATCTATACCCTTCACTATTTCTCCAGTAATCATAAGAGTTACGATAAGGTCCTGATTCTTTATAACGATACATTGATCGTGTAAAAGAAATATTCCCTGTTATATTATATGACACTTCGCCAATCTTATGCCTATGGCGTAACTCCAACTCAAGCCCCTTTGTTCGATCACTATTCAAATTCTCTTGGGGCATCGATGAACCAAATGTTCCCGGAATAGAAGCATAACGAGTAGCAGGTATTCCTGTACGATTACGCATAAAAGCATCAATTGTAAAACCCAATAATCCATTCCATAAGTCTGCGTCAAGCCCTAAATTATAGGTTTTTAGAGTCATCCAAGTTAGATCTGGATTAGCTATCACCCTAAATCCGAGTGCATTGGTATATGCTCCATCAAAAACATAACCTGTAGGGTAATTATTTATTTTACCACCATCTGTATTAGGATAACTATACCCTGTGAGCCACTGGTAATAAAGAGAAGAATCATCTCCCATTTCACCATATGAACCACGTAATTTCAGGTTGTCAATAAAGGAGAGATTATTTTTAACAAAAGATTCCTCTGAAATACGCCATCCAGCTGAAAAGCCTGGAAAAAATCCCCATTGTTTCTTTTTGGAGAACATAGAAGAACCATCGTTTCTGAAGTTAAACTCAACCATATATTTACCTTCATAATCGTAGTTCACTCTACCTACAACTGCCTTAGAAACAGTCTTAAAGACACCATTCGGGTTAGAAGTCCCAACTTGTTTTTCGTTACTTTCACCAGCAAATAAATATGGAAGAGAAATCGAAAATTGGCGGAAAGCACTAATATTATCTCCTGAACTCACACTCTCCTCATAAAGAATCAAACCTTTAACATTATGTTTTTCAAAGAAGGTTTGTTCATAGTTTAATGAGATATTCCACATTCTTGTTTCTGAATTCCCATAATAACGAGACAAATCAGTAGGGCTGTTTTTAGCTGTCGCAGTATACTTATCCGAAGCTTTATCATAAACATACTCGTTATACTGTTTTGTATAAGTTGTATTATCACTAATCGTGTTGTCATAACTAAATGTACCTTTTGCTGATAATCCATCCACATAAGGAATGTCATAGGTAGCACTCATAGAAGATTGAAACATTTTACTCCGATTCTTAACATATCCTGAAACATCGGAATTAGTCATTGCCACCACATTGTTTATGTCTGAAGAAGACTTTCCAAAATATGCAGGATTATCGTTAGCATAAATTGATTCGGTAGGAACAGAACGCCACAAAGTTTTATAAACCTCCCAAGTAGACATACGTGGTCTTCTTTTGGTATCTAAAATTCCATTTAAGCTTAAAGAAACTTTAAGTCGTTTTGATATTTGACTATTAAGGTTGGAACGAAGATTGAATCGATCATAATTCAAGTCTTTACTTTTGAAAAATCCCCCTTGCTTTGTATAGGCCATATTAATGAAATAGTCATTCTTTTCACTTCCACCACTTACACTTACATTGTATTGTTCTTGTGGAGCTATATCACGTAAAGTAGCATCATACCAATCAGATTCTCTTTTTTGGCCTGTCCTATATGCTTCAAACTCTTCTTCAGAATATGTCAGCTCAGGATTTGTCATACTTCTCATTGACTTCTCGTTAAATAAAGTCATACGATCAATGGCACCTACAGGTTTTAATAATTCCGCAGGAAACTGAATTCCGTAATACATAGAGAAATCTATTTCTGTCTTTCCTTTATCTCCTTTTTTAGTCGTTACCAATACGACACCATTGCCACCTTTTACACCATAAATTGCAGCTGAAGCATCTTTCAAAACAGAAATAGATTCTATTTCATCGGGAGATAAACGAGCTAGAGCTCCTTCTCCACGGGGGATACCATCGATTACAACTAAAGGCGCTCCAAATCCTCGAATATCGAACTGATTGGAAAACTCACCCGGTTCAGATGTTTTTTGGATAACACGTACTCCCGGGACTTTACCCGTTAACATATTTTGGGCGTTTTGGCTTTTCGTCATTGTTATTTCTTCGTTGGAAACAGCAACAACTGCACCGGTTAAAGTTGCTTTTTTCTGAGTACCATAACCAACTACCACCACTTCATCTAAAAGTTGATTATCTTCACGCAACTCAATATTTATTACATTATTGCTCCCAATATTAATTTTTTGGGTGTGATAACCAATAAAAGAAATTTTTAATTGTTTTGCTTCCACGGGAACAGAAATTGAGTAATTACCATCTATATCAGTAACAGTTCCTATTGTTGAATTATCAACTAACACACTAGCTCCAATAATTGGTTCTTTGTCTGATGCGTCAACAATGTTACCCGTTACAGTTTTAGTATTCTGACTAAAACTCATTTGTACAGACCCTAAAAAGATTAAAAGTATGGCCAAGAATCTTAAAGGAATTTTTCCTTGCCAAGAAGAGCATCTATTTCCTCTTCTTGAAAAATAATTTTTCATAGGCATTAATTAAAAGATTAAATATATACACTTAAAACTTTAATATAAAAGTTTATACAAATATCAATTTAAAGGTTTAACAAGGGGGTTAACCATGAGATTAATCTGCATTTAATTCTTTTGGATTTTTACTTTTTCGTCAACGAGTTTTTGTATTTTAAAAAGCAACTATTTGATTAAGACCCTTCGATATACAGTGCAAAAAACCATTATAGGCAAAATCAAACAAATGAATAAAGATTAATATTTCGCTTAATTCAATAATTAAACAAATATTAAGTTACTTATTTAAAGCTTTTATCTTGCACTTGTAATAGGTCTCAATTTTTGTTTCTCACATTGCAAGTTTAGAATAAATACAAACACTTATTATGAAGTAAATCATGAATGTGCGAATAGAAAGGATAGGACTCTATGAATTACCCACAGTTCACAGCTATAAATTTAATGAGCGAGTAAAAGAACTCGGTCAGATGATCAAGTTGACTTAAAAAGTAGAACTTGTGAGAAAGATTAACTAAATAACCCTGCAAATTATTCACTTATAAACAAAAATAAGTTTTTTTATACAAAATACTTGGCTATAGACGACAAAACATCTTTATTAAAAAGACACAACCTTTGGGGCTCAAATACACTTGATTATGGATATAAACGGAAGAAATTTACAGATAGTATAACCGATTATATAGGCTCACTAGCAAAACCATGTGTTTTCTAAAAAGAATTATCTTTGTTTTCAAAACTTATGCCTATGTCTTCCAATTCTTACTCCAGTTTACTTTCTTACGTTTTTCCCCAAGAGTTGGTTAATCATTTTTCAATTACCTCTATTCAGGAAGACGCTGATTCAACCTTACACATTCACATGGATGAAAACATAGGGGGAGTATAGTAAGGATTGACCAACCTCTCTGTTTAATGGGAAACGATATACAATCTCACTAATAAAGCTCCAAAGAGCGAAATGGAGCTCTTATAGCAATTGTATCAGCCCAATCTGAAGATGTTTTTGAGGTCTGAATAAGATACCTAAAGACCTATCCTCTAAAGGAAAAGAAGTTACTCTTTACATGGCTTAATCTATGCGTAAAATTATATGCGATTGCTTCCCTTCGGCTGAGCGTGTTATTGATCGCTTTCATTTGCAGCAGTTAGCTTTTTATGGCATACAGGAAATTTGCATAGCTCATCGTTGGGATGCAATTAATAAGGAAGCGAATGAACAAGAAAATGCCAAGTTGTTAGGTATAAAATACAGACCGAAAGTTCTATCCAATGGAGATACATTAAAGCAACTATTGGCAAAAAATCGTTATCTGCTTTTTAAGTCCCCGGAGAAATGGAACAAATCGCAAGAAGAAAGGGCTGGACTACTACTCTTTCAAAGATATCCGGATTTCAAAGCAGAATACTCTTTGACACACTCACTGAGGATGATTTACAATAAAACACAATCAAAGAAGCAGTCAGTCTTTCACTGCCCAGATGGCAGAACAAAGTAACTGATTCGAGGTTTAAATCATTTAACATGATTGCAGCAACTATTTATAAGTATTATGATGAAATACTAGATTTCTTCAACAATAGATCAATGAATGCTGCAACAGAATCTTTTAATGCGAAAATTAAAGCTTTTAGAGGCTCATGGAGAGGAGTAAGTGATATCAAACTCTTTCTCTTAGACTAACTAAAATATACGCATAAACACATGGTTTTACTAGTGAGCCCCAAAGTGAATATGTTTTTCAAATCTGCAACACAAACGCAACACAGTGAAATAAAAAAGCCTGATAATCGTTTAATTATCAGGCTTTTGAGCGGTATGTACGGAATGTGAACCTAATCACTTAATCGCCTATTCCTTAGTATTTTAATTCTCGGTTTGTTACCATAGGTAATGGTTTAGTAACGAACATGAGAATTACTCTTTTACGAAAAAAGGTCTGTAAAACAATAATGAATTACAGACTTTGTCTTTGGTGCGTCACTTTCTGACTTATCTTGAAGCGGTGCGTACGAAAAGTGAACCCAACCACTTTATGTAACTCATTATTAGCATCTTTTTATCAAATCCACCTATATAGGTAATGATTTGGTAACGTTGTTAAAGAACGATTTTTGTCATCAATCAGTGCAGATATGTCCGCATATGACTTAGGTTCAAAGTTACAACTAAATTTGCACCTTGCACCAACGATGGCTTAATTCCATAATAAATTGAATATTATACAATATAGTTTAAATAAAAACGATATATTTGTAGCAAATAGATTCAAACATTTGATTCAATAAGACAAACATGCCAAAAAGAAAAGTAACAAATAGAATTAAGGTTGTTTTAGCCGAAAAAAGCAAAACTAATCGCTGGCTTGCGGAGAAAATAGGTAAAAATGAAACAACCATTTCTAGATGGTGTTCCAACAAAGCTCAACCCTCACTAGAAGTATTTGGGCTGATAGCGGAAGCATTGGATGTTGATGTTCGAGTGTTGTTTAATATGACTAAAGAATAATACCTACAGAAGCATGAAGATATTAGATAACAAACAAGGCCGGACGGTCGAGAATGAATTATCAGAAAGAGTAAACAACAATACAATTGTTTCTATTAGTACCGGAATGTTTAGCATCTATGCTTTCTATCTTTTGCGTGAAGAGATGAAACATGTCAAAGGGTTAAACATCTTGCTTTTGACTAATCCGCAAACAAACAAAGCAAATGGGGTCTCCATAACGATGGATAATTCATTTTGGGGAACGTCTGAGGAGGGTGAGCTTAAAAGACAACTTTTGTTGAGAACGGCCGCTGAAGAATGCAGTCGTATCTTTGAAAGAAGTCGCATCCGTGCACTTAAAGTTCCCAATGCCTTTGGATTTAAGTTGATTTTTGTTGAAAAAGAGGATGAAGGTTGTGTCCTTTGTTCGGGGATGGCAGATTTCACTTCGCCCACGTTAGGTTTTATAGGTCATCAAAATCCGCAGCAACATATTTTACATGATGGAGATAATGAAGTTAAACAACTCAAACAAATATATAACCATACTTGGTTAGACTCAACTTTAACCAAAGAGATAACAAAGTTAGCCATTAAAGAACTAAAGAAAGGATACAAAGACTATTCTCCAGCTTCGGTGTATTATATGATATTACACCACCTGTTTCATTACTCTATTGTTGACTTTGCAGACGATAAAATTTTTAAATCTAAGACCGGATTTAGAGAAAAGGAAATTTGGAAAAGGCTCTATAAATTTCAAAAAGATGGAGTAATGGGAGCTATTGAGAAGATTGAGAAGTATGGCGGTTGTATTATAGCCGACAGTGTGGGGTTAGGAAAAACCTTTGAGGCACTTGCTGTTATAAAGTATTATGAATTACGCAACGACCGCGTTCTTGTCCTTTGCCCGAAAAGACTGCGTGACAATTGGACTGTATATACACAAAACGACAAGCGTAACATCTTAATCAATGATAGATTTAATTACGATATACTAAGTCATACGGATTTAACTCGTATTCGCGGAAAATCGGGTGATATAGACCTTGCGGCTATAAATTGGTCGAATTACGACCTAGTTGTAATTGACGAATCGCATAATTTTCGGAATAATTACCCCTCAAAAGGCGAGATGACTCGCTATGCCCGTATGATGAATGAGGTTATCAAAAAAGGAGTTAAAACGAAACTATTGATGCTTTCAGCAACTCCGGTAAACAATCGGATGAACGATCTCAAGAATCAAATATCGTTTATTACCGAAGGGGAAGATACTGCTTTTGAAGACGAAGGTATTGATAACATCTCCAATGTTATGAAGCTGGCTCAACGGCAATTTTCCGAATGGGCAAAATCTTCCGATCGAAATATCAATA
>CAZOVL010000046.1:0-21654 GCA_964583185.1 uncultured Bacteroides sp.
AATCACGTTGTTTGAATTTGTAAGTTAAACCTAAAGTTACTCCAGCCATACCTTCATAGCTTTTACTACCTCCACGTTCTCCGTCAAAATCATCTTTCATTAACAATCCACGGATTTCCAGATTAAGATCTAAAGCTGGAGATAAACGGAATCTATTGATAAGACCAGCGTTAACAGTAATTTCGTCAGTACGTGGTAACTCATAGCTATGAGCCCAACCAAAACCAATGTATGGTATGAATGAATATACTCTGTTTGGTTTATAACCACCTAACATATTAGTTAAATCGAACAATATATCTGAATGTAAATTCAGCATGTTCCATTTAGTCTTATAGTATTTACCTCCGTCTTTTTCAAATGTATTACCTGTTGAGTAGTTTATATCTCTCACGCTTGCACCTTTAGCTTGAAGACCATTGTATGATAAACGTAGTCCTAAACCTGGAGTAAACCATTTTCCTAAAGAAATATCTACAGCAGGAGCTATTCTATCACCCATACTAGCCTTAGCATCAGTATCTCCGAAATACACTTGAACACCTCCTCCAGCACTGATAAACCAGTTGTTCCAGAAGCGATTAGTTTCAACTTTGTATTTGTCTGTGTTCTCAGAAAACTCTTGAGCATAAGCTCCTCCTATGGAAGCCAATACCAATACAGTTGTAAGCAAAATCTTTTTCATGTTTGTCATTATTAAGTTCAATTTTTAATTAAGTTTTTTTGATTTTATATTTACTTAGCTCTGTCTTAGTCTAAAATCAGTTTATAAATTAAATAACAATACTCTCATTAAATTGTTTTTATATATCCATTTTTTTTAATCTCATCTCCTTTAATTTCCTACTATGACATACAAAAACAAATCTACGTGAGATTAATTCTGTGTACAAAGATATAGATATTGTTAACATACACAATCATTTTTTGTAAAAAAAACATCAAATCCAATTTTCACACATGAAGAAAAAGCCATATAACACACAGATATTCAATAGAATAAATCTGGTTCTCCTCAAACAAGTACCTTGAGAAAAGAGACACTTAAAGCCTTTAAATGAATCGTATTTCACCTAATTAGCCTTAATCAGAGTCAGAAATATTAAAGTATATGTAGTTTTTTAGTTACTTTTGTGTCTATTAATAAATGGAGAGAAGAAGTATATATGGCTAAATCAAAACAAGTATATGTTTGTAACTATTGTGGACAAGAATCTTCTAAATGGATAGGGAAATGTCCTAGCTGTAACAAATGGAACACTTTTAAGGAATATATAATACCTAAAAGCTCTTCTTCATCTTTTCAGGCAGAAACCTCTTTTGCCACCCAAAGTGCTCCTATTAAACTCAATGAAATCTCAACTGAAAAGGATTTACGCATTGATATGAAAGATCAGGAGTTTAACAGGGTGTTAGGGGGCGGGTTAGTACCCGGTTCTTTAACCCTTATAGGGGGTGATCCGGGAATAGGGAAATCAACCTTGGCATTGCAGACGGCACTCAAACTGGACAACTTAAAGGTGTTATATATATCCGGAGAAGAAAGTGCACGACAAATAAAGTTAAGAGCTAGCCGACTTGAGTACCAATCGGAAAATTTATACATTGTCTGTGAAACGACTATTGACACCATTTTTTCCCACATCAAACAAGAAGCTCCTAATTTGGTTATAGTGGATTCCATTCAGACAATATCTAACCCACAGATAGAATCGTCTCCCGGTAGCATTACTCAAATTAGAGAATGCACCACAGCCTTTTTACAGTTGGCCAAACAAACACATATACCTGTTTTTCTTATAGGGCACATCACTAAAGATGGAAACATTGCCGGACCTAAAAGCTTAGAGCATATTGTAGATACGGTACTCCAATTTGAGGGTGATCAGCATTATATGTATCGCATCTTAAGAAGTATAAAAAACAGATTTGGAAGCACCTCTGAAATGGGTATTTACGAAATGAGGCAAAACGGGCTTCACGAAGTACTCAATCCTTCAGGAGTATTACTCTCTAATAGCAGCGAAAACATGAGTGGAACAGCTGTTGCTTCAGCCATAGAAGGTGGTAGGCCTTTTCTTATTGAAACGCAAGCATTAGTTAGTTCAGCAGTATATGGTACACCTCAACGATCGGCTACAGGATTTAACATCAAAAGAATGAATATGTTATTAGCTGTTCTTGAAAAAAGAGTGGGATTTAAGTTAGCACAAAAAGATGTTTTCTTAAATATTGCAGGAGGATTAAAAATAGACGATCCGGCGACAGATCTTTCGGTTATCAGTGCCATTTTATCATCCAATATGGATGTAGCAATCGAGTCTTCATTATGTATGGCAGGAGAAGTTGGCCTATCGGGAGAAATTCGCCCCGTAAACCGAATAGAACAACGCATAAAAGAAGCAGAGAAATTAGGATTTAAACGTTTCATACTACCTTATTATAATTATAAGAATTTAGCAAACCCTTCTTCACAGATTGAACTACTCCCTGCAAAAAAGGTAGAAGAAGCATTTCGCTTTATTTTTGGATAAATATTCCTAAACTAAATGAAACAGAGACACGAAATAGCAATTATAGACACTAACATCCTCTCTTGCATTGGATTGAAATCCATTCTAGAGGGAATGATTCCACACGCTACCATACGTGTTTTCCAAGACTTTGGTGCATTTATTGATGATACACCTGATTTATATGCTCATTACTTCATATCAACACAAATTTATTTGGCACATAACTTCTTTTTTACACACCGAAAGGATAAAACCATTGTATTAGGGAGCGACAATCAACAAACACTACTCACTGATGTCAGAACATTGGTAGTTAACCAATCGGAGGAAAAGTTGGTGAAAGAGATTCTAAAGCTTCATCATCACGGGCACTCAAACAAACATCAACATAAAAAAACTCCGGAAGCCGAATTAACTCCCAGAGAAATAGAAGTGCTGATTTTTCTGGTAAGGGGCTACATCAATAAAGAAATAGCCGAAAAAATGAATATCAGCACCAATACGGTTATTACTCATAGAAAAAACATCACGGAAAAATTAGGCATTAAATCGGTCTCAGCATTAACTATCTACGCTGTGATGAATGGATATATTGAGCCCAATAGGATATAAAAAATGCAAAATATCCTCATAAATGAGGATGTTTTATTAACGAATTTTTAGTGAACTTTGCTCATAATATAAAACAAATAAATAAATCACTTAGATGAGCAAAAAAAACATCTTATTCATTGTACTAATCTCTACTGTCTGTTCTTTTCTTAATGCACAGAAAAAAGACACTTTACGTAATATTACCATCGATGAGATTGTAATTATTTCCACACCTAAAGAACATACCACTCTTAGAGATCAACCGATTGCTTCCACTCAATTATCCAAGAGTAATATACAAGCACTTCAAATTCGCAATTTAAAGGATATATCAGCAATAGCTCCTAATATCTTCATTCCTAATTATGGGTCGAAACTAACTTCTGCTATTTACATTCGAGGCATTGGTTCTCGCATCAACACTCCATCTGTAGGATTATATGTAGATAACGTTCCTTTTTTGAACCAATCGTCGTTCGACTTCAATTACGCCGACATAGAGCGTATTGATATTTTAAGAGGTCCTCAAAGTACATTATATGGTAGAAACACCATGGGAGGATTAATTAAGGTACACACCAAATCTCCTTTCAGCTATCAGGGGACTGATTTTCAAGTTGGAGCAGCCACATATAATAACTACAATGCTTCTGTAAAACACTATCATCGTACCTCTGAAAAGTTTGCCTTCTCAACCGGTGTGTTTTATGAACACGAAGGAGGGTTCTTTAAGAACAAAGGAAAAAACGACCAACGTATTGACAAACTAGATGGTTTAGGAGGGCGTTTCCGAGGAATTTACATCCCAACAGACAACCTAAAGTTTGACCTTTCCATGGGGTATGAATACAGTGATCAGGGAGGATATCCTTATGGTGAATACAACAAAAAAACGGGGGAATATTTTGAGCCGGCCTATAATGAAGACAGCAAATACAGACGAGGTCTTTTCAATATGGGATTAAACGTGGAATATCAAGCAAAACACTTCACTTTAAGTGCAGTTACCGGATTTCAAAACCTGAGAGACCGTATGTTCTTAGATCAAGATTTCACAACTGACACGATTTTCACTATTGAGCAAAAACAAAAGCTTAACAGTATTTCTGAGGAGATTATATTTAAATCTAAAGAAGGACAAAAATGGGAATGGACATCCGGTGTCTTTGGTTTTTATCAGTGGTTAACCACTAAAGGTCCGGTAACCTTCTATGAGCAAGGGGTGAAAAATGTATTGGAACACAACATTAATAGTGTTATGCCTAAAGACCCACCAATGAATATGAAGTTTAAAGATAACAGTCTATATGTAGATGGCGTATTTGACACGCCCGTTTTAAGTGCAGCCGCTTTCCATCAATCTACCTTAAACGACCTATTTATTCCGGGCTTATCGTTTACTGTAGGGCTTCGTTTGGATTACGAAAAGAATAAGATTAAATATAACTCCAACAGTTCCACCTCATACTTATTCACATTACAGACACCTATGATGCCTTTAGCTTTAAATCAAACCATAAACCCTATACTCAAAGGATCATTAAGTGATGATTACGTACAATTATTACCTAAGTTCTCTTTACAATATAAGTTCAACAAGAATAATGTATATGCCACCGTGTCTAAAGGGTACAGATCGGGAGGATATAATGTACAAATGTTCAATGGGTTGGTTCAATCGGCTATGCGAAACGACATGATGACAAATGTAGGGAACGAAGCAATAGAAACATTAGAAAAAATAAAAGAAAACCCCAAGCTACCTCCTGTTGCTATAGCTAAAATAGATGAGATCATAACCAATATAGAGTCTTTTACTCAGCCTGAACCTATTGACATTGAAAAAGCAACCAAATTCAAGCCGGAATATTCCTGGAACTTTGAAGTGGGAAGTCACCTGACTTTATTCAATGATAAACTAGATTTGGATTTAGCTGCTTATTTAATGAATACTCGCGACCAACAAATATCCAAGTTTGAACGAAGTGGATTAGGGCGTATCACTGAAAATGCAGGAAAAAGCAGAAGCTATGGTGCAGAAGCAGCTTTAGCACTAAAAATAACTGACGCTTTACGCTTCAATGCATCGTATGGATACACGCACGCCACCTTCACGGATTATGTGGTGCAAGAAGCTAATAAACAGGAAGGAATTGAAGAGATTACCTTCAATGGTAATAGAATCCCTTTCAGCCCTACGCATACTTTCTCTGTGGGTGCTAATTATTTACACAAGCTGCCTAATCGTGCTTGGTTGGATTATATCCGATTTGATGCACAATACAACGGAGCAGGCAAAATTTATTGGACAGAGGAAAACGATGTAAGCCAGTCTCTTTACGGTTTGCTGAATGGCAAAATTAGTTTTATTAAAGGAAATGCACAAGCCGATTTATGGGTAAGAAATGCATTAAATAAAGATTATGGAACCTTCTATTTTGAATCTGCAGGTACAGGTACAATGAAAGGGTTTATGCAAAAAGGAAGACCGGTTCAAATAGGTATAAACTTAAGATGTCAATTTTAATCAGATAGTATTTTATTAGTATGCAATGTAAGAGTTAATCACCCAAAGACAACTGAGGGAATTAACAACAAAAAAGCCAACTTTTAGTCAAGTTGGCTTTTCTTATCAGCTACAAAAGGAGCTTTAAATTATATCCTCTATATTATAAGGTGTCTCTTGGTAAACAAAATAATTCAGCCAATTAGAAAACAATAGGTTGCCGTGACTTCTCCAACGTACAATAGGTGAATTATTAGGATCATCATTCAAATAGTAATTCTGAGGAATATTAATGTCTAATCCTTTCGCCACATCTCTTTTATACTCAGAGTCTAATGTAAGTGGTGAATATTCTGAATGACCTGTAACATAAAATTCTCTACCATTACGGGCGCTCATTAAGTAAACCCCTGCATCGTCCGATTCGCTTAACAGCGTAATTTCAGGTACTTTCAATATATCCTCCCTGCGAACTTCTGTATAACGACTATGAGGAACATAAAAACAATCGTCAAACCCCCTAAAAATAGGATGTAACGGATTGAGCGGTTTATGTTTAAATACCCCGGATATCTTTTCATCTAACGGATATTTTGGAATACCAAAATGATGATAAAGTCCTGCTTGAGCTGCCCAACAAATATAAAAAGTAGAGGTAACATTTGTTCTGCTCCAAGAAAAAATCTCCTGAATTTCGCTCCAATAGGTTACATCTTCAAAAGCAAATTGCTCTACAGGAGCTCCGGTAATAATCATTCCATCGAACTTTTCCTTTTTCAGCTTTTCATAATCTGTATAAAAAGCTTGCATATGTTCAATAGGTGTATTCTTTGAGGTATGACTGCTTATTTTCATAAACGTAATCTCTACCTGCAATGGAGTGTTAGATAGTAAACGAATTAAATCGGTTTCTGTGGTAATTTTCAAAGGCATTAAGTTCAAAATAACCAAACGTAAAGGACGAATATCTTGCGTTGTTGCTCTTGATTCATCCATAACAAAGATATTTTCTTTCTTTAGTATATCAACAGCAGGTAAACTATCGGGTAATGTTAATGGCATATCAATAAATATTAAATGAAATATTCAACATAAAACTCCTCAGCGTAGAATACGCTATTAAAAACACAAATATAATTAATAAAACCATAGATTTTAATAGGATTAGGCTCTCTTTTCCTTTAATAATCCTCATATCCGAATAAATTAAACTATTTTAATCAGCAAAACGCTTACTAGTCACAAATAAAAACCTTATTTTTGCTTCACGTAATTTTTAGTACTATTAACTTAAAAAATAAAGAACAATGGCTTACGTAATTAATGACGACTGTATTGCTTGTGGATCTTGTCTTGACGAATGTCCTGTTGAGGCTATCTCAGAAGGTGATATTTATGTAATTGATGCTGATTTATGTACAGATTGTGGTACTTGTGCTGACATCTGTCCTTCAGAAGCAATTCACCCGGAAGACTAAGCAAATACGGTTAATAACCGAACAAAAAAGGAGAAAGTCAAAATGATTTTCTCCTTTTTTTATACCTTTAATGTCTATTATTGGGATAGATAAAGGAAAAAGATAAGGATTTTCTGTTTCAAAAATAAATAGAGGCTAGTTTAAATCTAAACCTGTATCTTATAAATTCATAATGCAAAACTATGGATTATCAAACATTTAAAACAAAAACCGGTTTTTGTCATATTTCAACAAACGAAATCCAACTGACAAGAGATGGTGTAGTAGGTAACTTTCCTAAAGTTGTTAACGGAAAAAAAATATCCACCACCTTAATTCTTTATGGAGCACTTACGCTTGGATTGGCCTATTATGGATTCAAAGAGCTTCAAAACGGACAAATTGTTTCACCCATAATCTACCTATTGCTCTGCATCCTTTTTCTCTACGTCATTATAGATAGCCTAAATAATTCTGCCACTCCCATAATACAAAGAGATAAAATAGTGAACATTCAATTCAAAAAAGGAATTCCCGGATTAACGCGTTCACGATTTGATGTTTTTTTCAAAAATGAAAACAACAAAATCCAAAGACGTATTATTCTATTGCATTCCAACAAGAAAGAAGTGGAGAAAGCTATGGAAATAATGAAAAAAGAGGGATTGATTGACTAATTGATATACAATAAATCAAGAACTAATATTAATATAAAAAAGCCGGAAACTCCTGACAAGCACCAGATTTAACTATTTTGTTCAATTTTATTCACAAACATCTCTATTGAGACACAATAGAATTCGAATAAAAACAACTTCATACTGAACACAATTTCCCAACTCCCTACTCTAGAGTTTTGAACGGTCTAGGACCGAAGGGTGTTCAGTCCTAGACCGACACCCCTTCTCTCCTAGACCGAGGAGGCTTCGGTCCCAGACCTTGAAAGTCGACGTTATATGCTGTAAAACAGGGGTAATAAAAAAGAAGGGAATAGTACATGTTAAGCTGTGATAAATCCTTCTTTCTTTGTATAAATAAATTACCCGATTAATAGAATTCTTTTACTTCAATACCACTAAAACTCTGCGAGCACCGTGAGCTCCCATCACCAAAGCTTGTTCAATATCGGCTGTTTTAGAAGGACCTGAAATAAAAACACCAAACTCTCCTCTTTCTTGTTTTTCTAACTCAGCATAAGCGTGGTGCATGGTATGAACAATCTTTTTTTTATCTAACAGAATAACTAATGCCTCAGGTATAAAAAAGAGAATCCGATGCTTCATTGTTTGCGAAAACCAAACAGCAGCATTTTCAGCTACTCCCAATCCTCCTTTTAGAACAGCAACATCAATTCCGTTCAATTCTTTGGGCATTTCCACCTCATCCGGGTTTAAGTTAGCACAAGAAACTTCGGGTATGGTGGAAGCAACTGTTTTAGCTTTGGGAAAAAATTGTTGAATCACTTCTTCCAAATCCAACACCTCATCAGCAGGTACCTCATATAACTCCCCTCCTACATCTGAAAGACTTTGCTTAAACTGTTTAACCACATCCTCAAACACAGTTACAGACAGATTGTCTAAATTAGGCTTCTCAAATACTTCTTTCGTATTTTCTTTTATCTTATTGAGAATATAATCTTTACTACTCATTGTCTTTCTTTTTTTCTTGTACTTTATTCTTTTTCCACAATGTGTTAAACGATTCAGAAGCAAATTGAGGCAATTCACGTCCTTCACCCCAAGCATTTAATTTATTATATACCATGAAACGAGGCATTTTGTTAACCATAGGTGCCGCCCACAATGCAGCATAAAATAAGGAAGGATTATTCATCAATACTTTCATTCCTTTGGATAGTATTTTTTTCTCTGTATTGCTTTCACCTAAATCATCTAATTTTTGTCTCCACTTATAAATTTGTTCACCTAGGTCTACTTTTGCCGGACAAACCATGGAACATGAGAGACACAGAGAACAGGCAGAAAGATTTCCCGCATATTTTTCGGGAGATTTAGTCATTCCCAGATTGATACCAATGGGACCGGGTATAAAATAGGAATAGGAATAGCCTCCACTTCTACGATAAACAGGACACGTATTCATACAAGCTCCACAACGAATGCAATTGAGTACTTTACGATGTTCAGCATCGGCTAAAATATCGGATCGACCATTATCTACTATAATAATATGAAATTCTCCCCCTTTTTGAGGTCGACTGTAATGAGAGGTATAGCTCGTAATGGGCTGACCTGTGGCCGAACGAGCCAATAAACGGGTAAAAACACCTAATGAAGCACGATTGGGAACTATTTTATCCAAACCAAAAGCTGCAATATGTAATTTGGTTGCAGAAGTCCCCATATCTGCATTTCCTTCATTGGTACATACCACCACTTCCCCTGTAGAGGCTACAGCAAAATTACCACCTGTCATTGATGCATCGGCAGTTAAAAACAGTTCACGAAGGTATTCTCGTGCCTGATGGGTAAGGTAAGTAGGATCAAAGTTTCCTTTCTCTGTATGCAGTTTCTCCTCAAACAGTTCCCCTACTTGCTCTCTTTTGATATGAATAGCTGGTAAAACAATATGGCTGGGAGGCAATTTCATTAATTGCAAAATACACTCTCCCAAATCGGTTTCTATAGTTTCTATACCTCTTTCAATTAAATAAGGATCTAACTCACACTCCTCTGAAAGCATTGATTTACTTTTAACAAATCGCTTCACTTTACGTTCACTTAAAAGTTGATAAACAATCTCTCTATATTCCTGTGCATCCTTGGCCCAATGAACAATGGCTCCATTTGCCATTGCATTTGTTTCAAATTGAGTTAATAAATCTACCCAATGACTACTTGAATATAGTTTTATTTCCTGAGCCTTATTTCTCAACTCTTCCCACTCGGGAACTTGTTTACTCAAACGGTCACGTTTGGAGCGTACAATCCAAAGCGTTTCATTGTGCCAATCGGCCTGTTTACTGTTTTGCAAAAACTTTTTTGCAGCTTTTGAATGTGAGGTACTCATACTTCCGAATTTAATATTTCAACAATATGAATCAATTGAATGGGCCAATGTTCTCTCTCTATTACCCCTTTCATATGCATCATACAGGAACTATCTGCTCCTGTTATGTATGCAGCACCAGTGTTCATATGATCTTTCACTTTATCTCGTCCCATAGCTGTAGATACGTCAGGTTCTTCAATAGCAAACATACCACCAAAGCCACAACACTCATCCACCCGACTGGGCTCTAGTACCTCAATCCCTTTCACTAGGTTTAATAAATTTCTCAGCTTATTATTGTAAGGAACATTCATTTCACTGGGAGTAGACAAAAAAAGCTCTCTCACTCCATGACAACTGTTATGAATACTTACTTTGTGGGGAAAAAAAGCATTTAGTGATTGAGGTTGCACAATATCGTGAATAAACTCACAAATGTCGTAGATTTTACCTATACTCTCACATAAGTGTTTCTCTTTCTTCAAAATACGTGGATAATTCTCTTTAACAAAAGAAACACAACTGGCCGAAGGCCCTACAATGTAATCGTAAGAAGTAAACAGATGCTCAAATCGCTCAGCCAACCCTTTTGCTTCCTCCTCAAAACCGGCATTAGCCATCGGTTGACCGCAACAAGTTTGGTCTAATGGATAATCCACATCTAAACCCAACTTTTTAAGCAATTGATACGAGGCTACCCCAACATTTGGGAATATGGCATTTACATAACAAGGGATAAATAATCCTATTTTCATATCATTTATTGGTTTTATATAATCTCTTCTTCAAAATAAACTGAAGAATGGAAAAACAAACCTACTTGTTTTTTTCTGGAATCATTAAGCTTAATCCATAAAAAAGTAAGTTTTTTTACCTCATTTAAACAAATTAGATAGAGGAACATCTCTTTTATGGGAAAAAGGAGTTTTCCTCTCTTTTTGTTTTGAATATCTTTTCATTTCTGCAAATTCATTATAAAAGTTTTTGTTATATGCAACTAAATCGTATTTTTGTATATTAATGGTGGTGTAGCAATGACAGAGAAAGAAAAAGAATTAATCAGCAATTTTGAAGCACGATTGCGACGCCTAATCCAACAGTACAACAAGCTTAAGGAAGAGTTGGAGGAGTTGAAGGTTCTTCTTGAAATAGAAAAAGAAGAAAAAAATGAGTTGGCAGAAAAATTAAAGAATGTACAACAAAGTTACACCCATTTAAAAACAGCTAAGACAATTAGTCTTTATGACAAGGATATTGCTGAAACAAAATCCAGATTGTCTTATTTAGTGCGTGAAGTCGATAAATGCATCAATCTACTCAATGGGTAGAGAGTTAAAAAACAAAACATTTTGATGTATGAGCGATAAAATAAAAATAAACCTTGGGCTAGGCGGAACCTATTTTCCTCTTACCATCCCTAGAGAAGATGAAGAAAAAGTACGGGAAGCTGCTCATAGAGTTAATAAAAGATTGAATTTATATAAAAGTCATTACGGTAATTTACCCCTGGAGAAAATGATGCCAATGGTGGCCTATCACTTCTCTTTAGAGGTTTTAGAACTGGAAAATAAAAATGACACAAAACCTTATATAGACAAGATAGAAGAACTAGATGCTCTTATAGAGAAGAATCTTTAATTAGAGCTATATTTCTTTATTTATTTTATTAGAAAGAAATCACGCACTGTTAGTATAATCCACAAAGGATTAAACCTAAACAGTGCGTTTTTTATATAACTTTAAAGTATAAAAATATATGACAGGAACAATAGTAGCAGGCTTAATTAGCTTCATAGTAGGTGGAGTATTAGCCTATATTATATTTAGATATGTGGCTAAATCTAAATATAATACGATACTTTCCGAGGCTGAAGCTGAGGCTGAAGTAGTAAAACAAACCAAACTCCTTGAGGTAAAGGAGAAATTTTTGAATAAAAAATCAGAGCTTGAAAAAGAGGTATCCATTCGTAATAAGAAGATACAACAAGCTGAAAACAAGCTGAAACAACGCGAAATTGCAATTAATAGAAGGCACGAAGAAACCAAGAGGAAAAGCTCTGAGGTAGATGCCATAAAAAACAATTTAGAAAAGCAGTTGGTATTTATTGATCAGAAACAAACAGAGTTAGTTGATTTACAAAATCAACACATAAAAAAACTGGAAGATATTTCCGGATTATCGGCCATTGAAGCAAAGGAGCATTTAGTTGATACACTAAAAGAGGAAGCTAAATCACAGGCTCAATCGTACATCAATGATATTATTGATGATGCCAAGATGACAGCAAATAAAGAGGCTAAACGCATTGTGGTTCAATCCATTCAACGTGTAGCTACTGAAACAGCTATAGAAAACTCTGTTACCGTATTCCACATTGAGTCGGACGAGATAAAAGGACGAATCATTGGCCGTGAAGGAAGAAACATTCGTGCTTTAGAAGCAGCAACCGGTGTTGAAATCATTGTGGATGACACACCTGAAGCAATAGTATTATCAGCCTTTGATCCGGTGCGAAGAGAAATTGCACGACTAGCACTTCATCAATTGGTGCTAGATGGCAGAATTCACCCTGCTCGCATTGAAGAGGTTGTGGCTAAGGTAAAGAAACAAGTTGATGAAGAAATCATAGAAACAGGTAAACGTACAACCATAGATTTAGGTATCCATGGTCTACATCCTGAATTAATCCGTATTGTAGGAAAAATGAAATATCGTTCTTCTTACGGACAGAACTTACTGCAACACTCACGTGAAACAGCCAACTTATGTGCTGTAATGGCTTCAGAATTAGGCTTAAATCCTAAGATGGCAAAACGCGCAGGTCTCTTACACGATATAGGTAAAGTACCTGATGAAGAACCGGAATTACCACACGCAGTATTAGGTATGAAAATTGCGGAGAAATTCAAAGAGAAAGCCGAAATTTGCAACGCAATTGGTGCTCACCACGATGAGGTTGAAATGACTAGTTTATTGGCTCCCATAGTACAAGTATGTGATGCTATATCCGGGGCAAGACCAGGTGCACGCCGTGAAATTGTTGAAGCTTATATTAAGCGTTTGAATGATTTGGAACAATTAGCTTTATCATATCCCGGTGTTGTTAAAACCTATGCCATTCAAGCAGGACGTGAGTTGAGAGTAATTGTTGGTGCTGATAGTATAGACGATAAAGCCACAGAAAGCTTATCGAATGAAATAGCTCAAAAAATACAGGATGATTTAACTTATCCGGGTCAGGTCAAAATTACAGTTATACGTGAAACTCGTGCTGTAAGTTATGCTAAATAATTAAAGAACTAAGAATAGACTTTAGAAGCGATGATTTTTTTCATCGCTTCTTTACTTTTAAATTTTTATTCTGTTATCTTTGTTTTATTACCTTAATAAAGAAAGACATGTATACAATACAAGCTAACCCCAGTGGAACTCGCTCAATCAAGGTTTCTGAAGAACATCTAAAAACCATTGCAGAATATGGATTATTCAATCACTTAGTTGATAGTAATGGTTTAGTTACAGAGGGTGTTCTTGATAAATTAAAGCTAAATATTCGTTCGCTTATTGCTCATCAAGAAGAAGATAGTAAAGCACTGTTAGATTTATGTATTGATGTAATTTATCATAAAAAAATGAAAGCTTTTGGTCTTCAAGAACTCATCAAGCTATATAATGCAAACAGTCAAACGGCTTCAGATACGAACAATGAGGAAGAAGAAACAACACCAGAAGAATGAAAATCATAGACACGCGTAATGAGGAGCTTATACATCCCTTAATTGTTGCAATAGAAGCTTACTTCAATGCTTCTGCAGGGGAAAAGATAGAAATTATCTTTGAATCGAATATGGATTTTAATTATCTGAAAGATTACCTGTCTGAAAGAAGCATTGGGTTTAGAGAAATCTACACAGGAACTGAAATGCGCATACAAATTCTAAAGAAAGATTAAGAGAAGAACTCACTCCATTAACACAAACCAATCTACATTAAATTTATCACTATCTTTGTAAAATGAAAAGATACGACCTAACGGATTGGCTTCCTACTACAAAAAAAGAGGTAAAACTCAGAGGATGGGATGAATTGGATGTTATTTTATTTAATGGAGACGACTATGTTGATCACCCTTCTTTTGGTGGAGCCGTAATTGGTAGAATACTCGAAGCTGAAGGCCTAAAAGTAGCTATTGTGCCTCAACCCAACTGGAGAGATGACTTAAGAGACTTCAAAAAACTAGGTCGTCCTCGTCTATTCTTTGGTGTAAGTGCAGGTGCTATGGATTCCATGGTAAATAAGTACACTGCTAATAAAAGGTTACGTAGTGAAGATGCATATACTGCTGAAGGTCGTATTGACATGCGTCCTGAGTACCCCACGCTGGTCTACACTCAAATATTAAAAGAATTATTTCCTAATACTCCTGTTATATTGGGTGGTATTGAAGCTAGTATGCGTCGTTTAGCTCACTACGACTATTGGCAAGACCAATTAAAAAGAAGTATCCTTTTTGATAGCAAAGCAGATTTACTTATTTATGGTATGGGGGAAAAACCCATCATTGATTTAGCTCGTCATTTTCAAAAAACACTCCAGAACTCTGATCAGCTCTATTGTACCCCCGATATGACTCCCACTCACCTCCCCCAAACAGTATATAAAACGCAAACTATCACACCAATTGATGGGGATATATCTCTATATAGCTTTGAGGAATGTATAAAAGATAAAAAGAAACACGCAACGAACTTCAAACATATTGAAGAAGAAAGTAATAAGTATCACGCTTCACGCATGATACAACAAACAGAAGACTCATTAATAGTGGTCAATCCACCTTATCCTGTAATGACAACAGAAGAGTTAGATTACTCTTTTGATTTACCCTATACTCGTTTACCTCATCCAAAATATAAAAACAAACACATTCCTGCCTATGAAATGATTAAGTTCTCCATTAATCTACATAGAGGATGTTTTGGTGGTTGTGCTTTTTGTACCATATCGGCACATCAAGGTAAATTCATTGTGAGTCGTTCACCACAAAACATTTTGAAAGAGGCTAAACAACTTGTTCAACATCCTGATTTCAAAGGGAACATTAGTGATTTAGGCGGTCCTTCGGCAAATATGTATCAAATGAAAGGGATGAATGAGGAGATTTGCAAAAAGTGCAAACGGCCTTCTTGTTTACATCCTAAGATATGTCCTAACTTGGATATTAATCACGGACCATTATTAAATATCTATAAAAAGGTAGAGCAGGTAGAAGGTGTAAAGAAGATATTTATTGGTAGCGGGGTTCGTTACGATATGTTATTACATAAAAGTAAAGATACCGAAACCAATAAGAATGCAAAGGAGTACACAGAACAACTGATTTCCAAACATGTAAGTGGACGTTTAACTGTTGCTCCTGAACATACCAATGACAAGGTGTTAAACATTATGAGAAAACCTTCTTTTCAGCAATTTGTACAGTTCAATTCATTATTCAATCAGATCAATAAAAAGTACAATTTGAATCAACAATTAATCCCCTATTTCATCAGCAGTCATCCCGGATGTACTGAAGAGAATATGGCCGAATTAGCTGTTGAAACAAGAAAGCTCAACTTTCATCTAAAACAAGTGCAAGATTTTACCCCTACTCCTATGACAGTTGCTACAGAGTGTTGGTATACAGGTTATCATCCTTACACTTTAGAGCCCATATTTAGTGCCAAAACCAAGGATGAAAAACTAGCACAACGTCAATTCTTTTTTTGGTATAAACCGGAGGAACGACGCAACATTATAATGGAGTTAAAGAAAATGAATAGGCAAGATTTAGTGGATGAACTCTATCCTTTCAAAAAAGAACAACCTTCCAATAAGAATAAACGTCACAAAGGAAAAAAGAAACACTAGGATTAGTCTTACTGAACTGAAACAATCTCTTGTAAAACAGATACTGCCTCTTTCATTTTTTTCACTTCTTTAATTAGCAGTGAACGTTTACCGTTCTTTTCTCTTAAGTCACAACGACGTGGATTAAAAACAGCAAAAGAGATAATTTTCCCAAAAGCCGAACTCTGATAAAAGGGACTTTCATCATTATTGACAAAGAAAAGAATCATCTGACCTCCCTTTAAAAAGATACGCTCTATTCCTAATCGTTTAGCTATACGACGCAAAGGAACTACTTGAAGTAACTCTTCAGTTTCTTCCGGAATGACACCAAAGCGATCTTTTAGTTTTTGCCTGAAGGTCTCTACTTCATCGTCTAAAACTAAATTATCCAATTCACTATAAAGAGCCATTCGTTCACTACTACCTGTAACATAAGAGTCGGGTAACAACAACTCCAAATCACTCTCCACCTGACACTCTTCAACGTATTGTCTATCTTCATCTAACGACTTATCTTCCGTTTCATAGACATCCGCAAACTCATCCTCTTTCAACTCCTGTACAGCTTGTGTTAATATCTTCTGATAAGTTTCATATCCTAAATCGGCAATAAAACCACTTTGTTCTGCTCCCAACATATTACCAGCTCCACGAATATCCAAATCTTGCATGGCAATGTGAAAACCACTTCCCAAATCACTGAAATTCTCAATGGCCTGTAGTCTTCGCTTAGACTCCGGACTGATTAGGGTCAAAGGAGGAGCTAATAAATAACAGAAAGCCTTTTTGTTACTTCGCCCTACCCTACCTCGCATTTGATGCAAGTCACTTAACCCAAAGTTATGTGCATTATTAATAATAATGGTATTGGCATTGGGGATATCTATTCCACTCTCAATAATTGTAGTAGCTAATAGTACATCATAATCGTGATGAACAAAATCTAAAATCACTTTCTCCATTTTAGCAGAATCCATTTGACCATGCCCTATTGCTACTCTACAATCAGGTATATTCTCTTCAATAAAGTTTTTTATTTTAGGAAGCTCAGCAATGCGATTATTCACAAAAAACACCTGTCCGTTACGGCTCATTTCAAAGTTAATGGCATCTACTAGAATCGATTTATTGAAAGTGTGAATCTCTGTTTGAATAGGATATCTATTGGGTGGCGGAGTAGATATGATACTTAAATCTCGTGCTCCCATTAAAGAGAACTGTAACGTTCGAGGAATAGGTGTAGCTGTTAAAGTTAGGGTATCCACATTTACTTTTAATAAACGCAGTTTCTCTTTAACTGATACCCCAAATTTCTGTTCTTCATCAATAATAAGCAGACCTAAATCTTTGAACTTTATATCTTTACTCAAAATTCGATGGGTACCGATTAGTACATCAATCTGTCCACTTTCAACGCCTTTAACCACTTCATTCTTCTCTTTGGTAGACCGGGCCCGACTTAAATAGCTTACACTACAAGGGAATTCTTTGAGTCGTTCAGAGAATGTTCGATAATGTTGATAAGCTAATACTGTTGTTGGCACTAGTACAGCCACTTGTTTATTGTCGGCAACCGCTTTGAAAGCCGCACGAATTGCTACTTCTGTTTTACCAAAGCCTACATCACCACAAATTAAACGATCCATCGGAACCGATTGTTCCATATCTTTCTTTACATCTGCTGTAGCCTTACTTTGATCGGGTGTATCCTCATAAAGGAAAGAGGCCTCCAACTCACGTTGTAAATAAGTATCGTAACTAAAAGCAAACCCTTTTTCTTCCCTACGCTTAGCATACAGTTTTATCAGGTCCCTAGCTATATCTTTCAGTTTACTTTTTGTCCTATCTTTTAATTTCTGCCAAGCCCCCGTACCTAGTTTATTGAGTTGCGGGTCTTCTCCATCTTTTCCTTTGTACTTTGATACCTTATGTAACGAGTGTATGGAAACAAAAACAACATCGTCATTACGATAGATCAGTTTTATAACCTCTTGAACCGTATCTCCTATAGGTAAACGAACTAACCCCTCAAATCGCCCCACTCCGTGGTCTGAGTGAATAACAAAATCTCCCGGAGAGAATTGGTGTAATTCCTTAATGGACTGAGCCATTTTCCCGGAACGGGTTTTATCGCTCTTTAATGTGTACTTATGATATCGATCAAAGATTTCATGATCGGTAAAAAGACATATTTTCAGTGAGTGATCGGAGAAGCCTCCATGAACAGTCCTTTCAACCGGAACAAAAGGAATCACATCACCCCGATCTTCAAAAATTGCTTTTAATCGTTCGGTCTGCTTAAGGCTATCACTACATACATACAAGGTGTACCCTTTTTGAATCAAATCCAAAAAAGCATCAGATAGCAAATCAAAGTTTTTATGAAAGATAGGCTGAGGAGAGGTGGAAAACTCAATTTGTGCATCTGCTAAAACAGATGTCTTTTGCCCAAACTCCAATTTTCTAAAGTTACTTAATGCACCTTTATAAGCATTCAAAGAAAGTAATGCCTCTTCCAAAGAAACACTTGTACCCGTTTCTTCTTCTTGAGCCAATCTTGCCTGAGGCAATAAAGCCTCATTATGAATGGTACCTACACGTTCTTGCGACCAAAAAAAGTCCTTGGCACAAACTAAAGTATTTGGAGATAGGAAGTCGAAAAATGTAACTGTATTTGAATTCGATAATTCCAGATTAGGTACAATAACTATACTTTTCTTTTGCTCAACCGATAATTGACTTTCCACCTCAAAAGAACGAATTGTCTCTATTTCATCCCCAAAGAAGTCAATACGGAAAGGTATTTCTGAAGCATAAGAGAAAACATCAATAATACTTCCTCGTATGGCAAACTGTCCCGGCTCATATACATAATCGGTATATTCAAAACCATAGTCATACAGCATTTCACGCAAAGCCACCAGACCGATACGCTGTCCAACCTCCAATTGGATTAATCGTTCATTCAACTCCTCTTTAGAAACCACCTTTTCTGCCAATGCGTCAGGATAGGTTACAATGAAAAGGTTTTCATTTTTCTTTTGCAACTGACTCAGCACCTCAGTACGTAACACCTCATTACCCGCATCAGTCTGTCCGTATTTTATGGCTCGTTTATAAGACGAAGGATAAAAAAGGACCGCCCCATCACCCAAGATTTGTTTTACATCCTGATAAAAATAACCAGCCTCCTCCAAATCATCTAAAATAAAAAGATAGGGAGAAGTCTTTTTTCCCATTAAAATAGATGCAACAATTGCAAACGAAGAAGCCGAAAAGCCCTTGCAATAAATCGTTTTAATCTGTTTGTTTTCTATGGTTCGATGTAAAGCCTCAACTTTGGGATGTTTAGCGTAGAGGTCTTTAAACTCAGCAATCGTCATATATTTGAAATGTTCTTTCTTAATTATGATTCAAAATTACAAAAAAATACTTAGTTTACACACACTATTTTTTGAAGTGCCGTTAAAAACTGTACTTTTGTATCTATCTATACACAATAGCTTTATAATGTTATGCAAAATTCAGATAGCCTTGTTATTATCCCCACATACAACGAGCGTGAGAATATTGAAAATATAATCCGTGCCGTTTTTAACTTGGAGAAAAAGTTCCATATTTTAATCATTGATGACGGGTCGCCCGATGGAACAGCCAACATTGTTAAAGAGTTGCAACAAGAGTTCTCCGAAAGTCTGTTTCTTCTAGAAAGAGAAGGAAAACAAGGATTGGGAACGGCCTATATTACCGGGTTCAAATGGGCTTTGGAAAGAGCTTATCAATTTGTCTTTGAAATGGATGCCGATTTTAGTCACAACCCAAATGACTTGCCTCGTTTATATAAAGCGTGTACAGATGAAGGTGGAGATGTAGCCATAGGCTCTCGTTACGTTAGTGGGGTAAACGTAGTGAATTGGCCAATGGGCAGAGTCTTAATGTCTTATTTTGCATCTAAATATGTACGCATCATCACCCGTATACCCATCCACGATACTACAGCCGGATTCAAATGTTACCGAAGAGAAGTTTTAGAAACCATAGATTTAGATCGTATTCAGTTCAAAGGGTATGCCTTTCAAATTGAAATGAAGTTCAAAGCCTATTTGGCAGGATTCAAAATCATTGAAGTACCTGTTATTTTCATCAATCGCCGCTTAGGAACATCTAAAATGGATTCCAGTATCTTTGGAGAAGCGGTGTTTGGTGTTATTAAGTTAAAATTAGATAGTTTATTCCATAAATACCCTCAAAAAAAAGATGAAGACTAACCGCACTCTTATACAAAATGCAACGATTGTCAATGATAACAAAAAATTCATTGGATCGGTAGTCATTGAAAACAACCTCATAGCAGAAGTATTAAACTATGAACAAATACCGTCACAACCTTGTGATGAAGTGATAGATGCAGCGGGTTTATTTTTACTTCCCGGGGTAATAGATACACACGTGCACTTTAGAGACCCGGGCATGACGCAAAAAGCTGATTTCCATTCTGAGAGTGCTGCTGCTGTAGCGGGTGGAGTAACGTCAATTTGTGATATGCCCAATACATTGCCTCAGACCACTACCCTTGAGGCGTTGGAAGAGAAATTCGCTCTGATGGGTGAACGCTCCTTGGTGAATTATTCTTGTTATTTTGGAGCTACTAACACAAACTATAAATTATTTCAAGCATTAGAGGGAAAACCCATTTGTGGTATTAAAGTATTTATGGGAGCTAGCACCGGCAATATGTTAGTGGATAGACGCCGTACGTTAGAAGAGATATTCAATGGAACCGATTTTTTAATTGCTACTCATTGTGAAAACAACGATGAAGTAAATAAAAACAGAAAGTTTTATTT
Source organism: uncultured Bacteroides sp. (assembly GCA_964583185.1). Lineage (GTDB taxonomy): Bacteria > Bacteroidota > Bacteroidia > Bacteroidales > Bacteroidaceae > Bacteroides_E. Next base: position 20,829 of record CAZOVL010000046.1, read on the forward strand.
GGAGCAAGAGAATCAAACGGATGATTTACCCTTGTCTTTTCATCCTTTAATCCGATCGGAAGAGGCTTGTTTTCAATCGACCGCCTTAGCAATCGAACTGGCAAATCAAGCCAATGCCAAACTCCACGTACTTCACTTATCCACTGCAAAGGAACTACAATTGTTTTCACCTGCTCCTATAGAGCAAAAACGTATTACGGCAGAAGTTTGTGTGGGACATCTGTTATACTCAGATAAAGATTATGCTACACTGGGTACCCAAATAAAATGTAACCCTGCCATTAAAACTGAACAGGATAAAATGGCTTTACGTAAAGCCATTAATTCAGGCATTATTGATTCCATAGCTACTGATCACGCCCCGCATCTTCCAAAAGATAAAGAAGGGGGTGCATTAAAAGCAGCATCGGGTATACCTACACTGCAATATTCTTTGGTGAATATGCTGGAATTAGTATCTGAGGGAGAATTCTCCATTGAAACCGTAGTGGAAAAAATGTGCCATGCACCGGCTAAAATATATCAAATAAAAGATAGAGGGTTTATAAAAGAAGGATATGCTGCCGACTTGGTTTTAGTGAATCCTAAAAAGGAATGGGTGGTTACATCGGATAATGTATTAAGCAAATGTGGATGGACTCCTTTTGAGGGTAACACCTACCACTGGGCAGTAGAAAAAACATTTGTTAATGGAAACTTGTTATATTCTAATAATCAAGTACTAACTACTCACAAAGGTGAGCCTTTAGCTTTTAACCGATGATACAATCATTTGCTTTATACCAACTTTACCCACAAATTTATTGGCCTTCTTTTTTCAAAGCGT
>CAZOVL010000047.1:0-21394 GCA_964583185.1 uncultured Bacteroides sp.
TGTTGAAATGATAAATACAGTAAAATATGAATTAGAAGTTTCTTAATTATTAAAAAATAAAAAATGAGTACTAGCAAAACAGTTAATCAAAACCAATCCAATAAAAATATACACTTCGCTTATAAGTCTTTTATATTAGATGTGTTTTCCTTGTTACTGTTAGTTGTTTATAGCTGTAATTCTGAAGATTGTATAAACTTATGAAAACACATTATATTTTATTTATCATAGTTTGTCTGTTGTGTATGTTCATAACTATAGTGGGATTTGTGTATCCTTTAGATCTAATCTTTGTAAGAATAAAAGAATTAGCATTTACATTATCTCTCTTTCTTGTTGCTATAATAGATTTTTTTAAATTCAATAAAAAACGTGAGTTTAAAGGCTATTTGTTTTTAATAGTTAGTTCATTAGCTTTTATCTTGTCACTTTATGATGCCCTGGTAACTTATCTACAATAGTACAACTTTTTATGATACGTGAACTTGTGAACATCCTTTGTTGGAATGAATTTTTAAGAACCTCTATTAACTGAAAAAACTAGCTGTATTCCTCATAGAGATGATAACTTTGTTCATTAAGGAGATGAATATGAATGGTAATATTTGGATGAATAATGGCAGATAATTGTTTTATCAGTTATAATAGTATACTAGTATAATTTATAAAAGCAATCCCAATTTAATAAATGCTGAAAAAAACAAAATATTGGAGTTATGAATAAAACACAAAAACTACATTTAAGCGTATTGATAGGTGCCTTTTTAATGGTTCCTATTGGTAACGTACTAATCCCATATATTTACTGGAGACTGAATCGCCAGAAATTGGGGGACGCTTTTACCGCTCAAGCTTATAATATATTGAATTTTCAAATATTATTTAGTATTCTTTTTATTGCGCTAAATACAATATTGTGGTATATGCAGATTATAAATATGAAAAATGATATAAATCCGAATTTTTCTTTTCTTAAATATTCTGCAGTGTTAGTCGTCGTAGTTACTATTATTTACCCTATAGTTGTTTCTATTATTATGATAAAAAAGAGAAAAGAAAACAAATTATTTTATCCGAAACTTTTTTCTTTTTTTAGGGGTGAATGAAAATCTATCATCCCCATTCTCTTGACTGTTTTATGCAGTGAATAATCTGTTATTTAATTATTTCAATGGGGTCTTTAACTTTCACTCCATCTAAGAAAAACTCTTTTTCTGCATAAGGTTTGTTATTTTTCCACTTTAGCTTATAGTTAAAAGTGATGGTGTTTTTTGTTCCATCATTCCAATCAATGATTATTTTCTCTTGTTTATACTCTTTCGCTCCGTCAAACTCTCCGATGGATAAATAGTTTTTCTTATCAAAAGGATAGAGCTTCAACCCATAAAATGTTGGCATATAATATCGGGTAGAAGGCTCTTTACTTAACTCATCTATTTTTAATTCGTATGTCGTGCCTTTGTGAGTGGCTTTTATTCCTGATTCTAACAGATTATGCTTAAAATCAGAATCCAATAAATCATTTTCATTTTTATCTTGTACTATAATTAATACATTTAAGGGATAAATATCCCAAATACCACTTGGCCCTTCGTCTTTATCTTCATTACTACATGCACTACATAATAATGACAATGACAAGAATAGGAGTGCTAAATAACCGGAGAGTTGCTTGTTCATTTTATCAGATTTTATTGGTTTAGGATAGGTCGTATAGTTTGTTCTTTTTATGCCCTGTTTTTGACCTAATATTAAAGATAATAATAAACTGTAATCTATACAAAGGAATTTCTAGGTTTAATAGTTCTGATACACAAAAAATAGCTGAATTGAATTGTTTGGCACGGTGGACGTTTCTCTTTCTGTAGAGATTACGCTCTATAGAGCCAAAACGCAGCGATTAAAACTAGTCTCTGCGTTTTTTGGTCCTAAGTGTGTTGTCTTTTTTGTTCTTATTCAAAATCTTGCCGGAGCAGATAAATGGAATCCGGTGTATAATTTCGGGTAGGAGAGTCAATAGTCCAATCGGTTAAAACCTCAAAAACAGGAAACGTTTTAATGTCGTTTTCGTTTAACCCTTCAATCCAATAAGGTTGATTCAGTAACTTTCCGGTCAGGTTGTTTTTCTCATCTATGGCAAGCACCTCAAACCATAGGTGCTCTCTGTCGTTCTCATCTTCTGCCTCATCGGTGATTAATCCCAACTTGATGTGAAAGTTCCACTTTGGATTATCTTCGGATTTATTGAATAGTTTCTTCAGTAACCCTTTCTTCTCTTCTTTCTTTTCTCCATACGTTTCAAACGCTTTTTTGAATAAGTCAAAACGCTTCTTTGCTAAGGCACTCATTCGCAATGTTTCTTCTTCTTTAACCAGGAAAATAGGGTTATCAGCCAATGTACTGGCATAAATTTCAGGAGAAATAAGGTGCCCATCTTCCACGGCAAAGAGTATGCCCGATGGTTCACTATGAACATTGTAGTCGCCATCTTCTTCTATTCTATCGTCAAATCCGCCTAAAGTGTTTTTAGGGAGCGTTTTTAATGCCTCTTCCCACCGTTGCCAACACAGATGGATGCCTAAGCCATCATAGCCCACTTGAAAAGGCTCGTTTTCCTTAAAGAAATCCCAAATTAATAGATTGGCTGTCGTATTAAGCAGGTCGAACATCTGCTGAGCTCCGGATTTTATGTTTACTACTTCTAATTCCATGGCTCCACAACGATGAAGTCCGTGTGTATGCATCCAGTATTGAGCTTCCCCATTCTCCTCCTCATCATAAACTGCGTGAATAATGTAAAGGTAGTTTGGAGAAGGTGGAATGTTCGATTCTGCTGTCATTTCCAACCAAAAAGGAGAAAGTAGTTTGTAGGAAGAGAAATCAACAACCAAGCTGGCTTGAGGCATTATGGCGTGCAACACTTTCAGTTGAAACAGAAAAGACTCCAAAGGATCTTCCACATCAAAGAAAATCTTGGTAGATAAAGCAAAAGACTGTTGCTGTGCTATGCTCAAAGATTCATTGTCAATGGTATTGGCAAAAGAGAAGGTAGATAAATCGAATTGTTTTGCATCAATGGCATAAATAAGAAAGGAGTATTCAATCTTCTTATAGATTATAACTGCTTGCACCTCAAAGTCTTGAAACGCATTGTTATCCTCCTCTTCCTCGGGCACGTAAGGTTGAATGGAAACAACCATAAAGTCTTTGCAGGCACCCAAATCTTTCTCTAGTTCTTTCAGTGAAAAATGATAGCTGTTTGATCTCGGAAAAATAGCCATATAGGAAGGAAGTCTTAGGCCTTCATCATTATTAAATCCATCGTAGATATATTCATTTCCCATAGTTCCGGTTTTAGGTTAATATAATAGGGATTTCTCAGACTCTCTTTTTCTTTAGATGTAAATCTGTCTTGTTTATCCCTAAACATACTGATTTTTTCATACCTAAGAATAAATAGTATCTATTATATTATTCAAAGATTGCTTTTTTATTCTTTTCCATCACCATAGGAGGTATTCTTCCTTTATTCCTCTGTTTCCAAGAGATGTGTGTACTTACTTGAAATGAATGACTACTTATTCCCTTAGCCCAAAGAGACATTAATATTCCGCTTTCTCCAATTCTTCGGCAAAACCTAAAATATAGTTGTTATTGTCTTTTATATAGAATTCTTTTATGCCGTACCATGTCAATTTCAGTTCAGTCATTTGAATGCCCTTACTTTTTAATTGGGTATGAAGTTCTTCAATGCCTTTTCCCTCCATATAAAAAGAAACACTGGCTCCCACAGAGGTGTTTTTTGCAAGAACAACATCGTTACAAAAACTATCGAGGCGTTGAAACATCACTTCCACTTCCTCTTTTTTTAGCATAGCATAGACATACTCTTTATCGTCTAAAAGCTGCTCGTCTATACCATCTTGAGTTATCGGGACAGCCATTACAAGGCTAAAACCTAAATTATTACAGTAGAATTCTACGGTTTGTCGAATATCTGCCACCGCTAAATTGGGGGTTAGTTTGCTCAATTTCATTCTTACAGGTTTTATTGGTTTAAGATTTCTTGCTGAATTTTCTTACTGAGTAAGTTGAAAACTAAACGATACGAATCATCCAGCAGTTTTTTCAGTACCTCACCGGGAACATCTCCACTCAATAGTACGGAGCTCCAATGGGTTTTATTCAAATAATATCCGGGTATTATATCTTTGTATTTTTCTCTCAATTCTTCCCCACATTCAGGACTGTGTTTTACCGAAATAATTGAATTACCCTTATTGTCCTGCCCTACGAGGGCAAACATTTTGCCCCGAACAGAATAGCGTATAACATCCCATTCCTGTTTATAATCTTCTTCTGCTCCCTTTTTGGAGAGGCAGTGGCTTTGTATAAAATCGTATTCCATCTCTTTTTGTTTTTCAATAAAGATAGAAGGAAAGAGCAGTACGCTTTGTGTAAAAAATCGACTTTTACTAACGGATTGTTTTGGGTGTATCGCCCGAAATGCGTTTAAAGTCTTTAATCAGATGTGTATGATCGTAGTAACCACATTCAATGGCGATGGATAAAAGATCTTTTTGAGGATGCTTTCGCATACATCGCAAAGCGAGTTTGAATCGGGTTATTTTAGCAAATGTTTTGGGACTAATGCCAACAGCCGATTTGAACTTTCTTTCAAAATGTCTTTGCGATAGACAAACTTCAGAAGCAGCTTCTGAAAGAGATAACCGACCTTGGGTTAGAAGAATCAAATCAACCGCATGAATTATTCGCTTATCGGGTTGGTAGATATACGGAAGGCAGTTCATCAGGTAGTTATCCGTATAGGTTATAATCTCTTCCATTGATTGCTTTTGCCTCAATCTTTCGTGAAAGGATTTGCAGAACAAGGTTTCAACCGATTCCAATTCCACATCTCTATCGGTAAACTCGTGTATAGAAACGGGAGTAAAAGCCACAATTCCTGTAGGCTTAAAACGCACTCCAAAAATCTGTATCGTTTCGGAATAGTTTACATTAATAGGTGTAGTCATTGTACCAATTATACTTGTCTGTATCTGTTCATTCGCCCTATTGAGAAAGAAAATAATATCCACACAGCCATCGGGAAGAATCTTGTGCGAATCTCCTTCTCCCTTGAAACCCTCACTCATCCAGTAGGTTTCAATGTATGGTGTCAGTATTTTGCTGGGGGCAAATTCTCTGTAAATCATATCCTTTTATGCTGAAGTAAACAGACCTTTTTTTCTCGGGGTTGGAAGCCATTCACTGTTGCTAGCAGATTAAGTTTCCTTTTTGGACGAAGAACCTCTTACCGACAGAATACAGGGTACAATGCATTGTTTAACGGTGTTTATGCCTTTTATCTGTTGCAATAATAACCGGCAGGCTTCTTCCCCCATTTTATACGTTTGATGAGTAACAGCAGTCAAAGGAGGATCTACATAGTTAGAATGTGTTTCATCGGTATAGCCAATCAGTGCCACATCTTTCGGAATTTTTAATCCCTTGTCTTTTATGGCCTTCATGGCTCCAAAAGCCAAACTGTCAGTCATTGCAAGTAGGGCATCGGGTGGGTTAGGAAGAGACAACAAAAATGAAGCTCCCTCATAGCCCGCTTCATACCCAATTTCCTTGCAGAAAACCAACTCCTTTTCTATGGGCTTTTTATGAGCCCGTAAGGCATTTAAGTAACCGTGTTTTCTCTGTTTAACAATCTCCAAATGGTTAGCCCCTCCAATAAAAGCAATTCTTTCAGACCCGGTATGAATCAAATGGTTGGTTGCCTCTTGTGCCGATTCAGCGTTGTTGGTTATTACAGAAGAGAATTTGTCTTTCAGGCATATCCTGTCAAAAAAAACCAGAGGTACATTTTGTTCGTGTAGGCTTTCAAAGTGGGTAAAGGTATTTGTGTCTTGAGACAAACAAGCAATGATTCCTTCAACACGTAGGTTCACCAAGTCTTCCAAACACTGTTTCTCTTGCTCAAACTGTTCGTAAGAAGAGGTTATAATGGTGGAATAGCCGTTTTTTCGTGCTATGTCGTTAATACCACTTATTATGGAAGAGTAGTAATGAGTCACAATATCCGGCACAATCACCCCAATGATACGGGGTGCATTTTTTAATAAACTAATGGCAAATGGGTTGGGCCGATAGCCCCTCTTTTTAGCCAATGACTTGACTTTAGCTTTCATCTCCGGACCAATTTCCGGACTATTTTTCAATGCTCTTGAAACCGTGGAAATAGATACGCCTAATTCGTTGGCCAGATCTTTTAATGATACGGCTTTTTTCTTCTTCATACAATAAATTCTTGGGCTAAAAATATTACATTTTTTAGAATTACGCAAAGCTTTGCGTGTTGATTTTATTCGAAGCGGAAGATAGGAGTTGCATAATATTTTATATTTGAAAATAATAACATAAAACACATAAATTATGGAGTATAGAGAAATAGGTAAAACAGGAATGAAAGTATCCAATCTTTCCTTTGGAGCTTCATCTTTAGGCGGAGTTTTTCACTCATTAAAAGAAGAAGAAGGTATAAAAGCAGTACACACCGCAATTGAAAATGGAATTAACTTTATCGATGTGTCTCCATACTACGGACATCTTAAAGCCGAGGTGGTTTTAGGTAAAGCACTGAAAACAATTGATCGGGATAAATATTACCTGTCAACTAAAGTGGGGCGTTATGGTAAAGACGGAGTTAATCTGTGGGATTATTCTGCAAAGAAAACACAAGAGAGTGTGTATGAAAGTTTAGACCGTTTGTTTGTTGACTCCATCGATTTAATCAATGTTCACGATATAGAGTTTGCCGATTTAAATCAGGTATGTCAGGAAACGTTGCCGGCATTGGTTGAATTAAGAGAAAAAGGAATTGTGAAACACATAGGGATAACAAATTTAACCTTGCGTCATTTTAAATATGTCATAGATAATGTACCTAAAGGTACTGTGGAGAGCATCTTGTCGTTTTGTCATTACTGTTTAAACGACGATGCCTTGGTCGATTATCTGGATTATTTTGAAGAGAAAGAGATTGGTGTAATCAATGCTTCTCCTTTTTCCATGGGACTGCTGACAGAGCGGGGAGCACCCGACTGGCATCCGGCACCACAGCCATTGAAAGATATTTGTAAAAAGGCAATGCTTCACTGCAAATCGAAAGGGAAATCCATAGAACAGTTGGCCATTAAATACTCGGTATCCAATCCACGCATAGCAACTACACTTTTTAGCACCACACGTTCCGAAGCCGTTTTGCAAAACATTCAATGGGCTAATGAGGCTTTAGACGAAACCCTTCTTGCTGAAGTGCAAGAAATTATTGAACCTCGCTTCCGAGATACTTGGTTAAACAGTTAAGAATAGTCCAATGAAAGCAATAACAATAGCTCAGGAAGGCAAAGTAGTTTTGGTAGAGAAAGACAAACCCCGGATAAAGGCGGGTGAAGTGTTACTTCAAATTGCCTATGTGGGATTTTGTGGTTCAGATCTTAACACCTATTTAGGGAAAAACCCAATGGTTAAATTGCCTGTTATTCCGGGACATGAAATAGGAGCAGTTATAGCAGAGGTTGCCGAAGGGGTACCCAACCAACTGAAGCCGGGAATGGCTTGTACCGTTAATCCCTATACGAATTGTGGGTATTGTCCCTCTTGTCGCAATGGGCGTCCCAATGCTTGTCAGTTTAATGAGACCTTAGGGGTGCAACGAAACGGAGCAATGTGCGAATACCTGGCTGTGCCTTGGCAAAAAGTCATTGTCGATGAGGAGAATCACCTGACACCCCTGGATTTTGCATTGGTAGAGCCTATGAGTGTGGGCTTCCATGCCATTAGCAGAGCTGCGGTAATAGACACAGATGTGGTGTTGGTTATAGGGTGTGGAATGATTGGGTTGGGGGCCATTGTACGTGCTTCACTGCGTGGTGCCAAGGTCATTGCCATGGATTTGGATAATACCAAACTGAAGTTAGCCAAAAAGTTAGGAGCCCGCTATACCATTAATTCCAAAGAAGAGGATGTTCACCGGCGTTTACAGGAAATAACCCAACAGATGGGGCCGGATGTTGTTGTGGAGGCGGTGGGTAGCCCCATTACGTATCAAACGGCTATTCAAGAGGTGGCTTTTACCGGGCGGGTAGTTTGCATTGGCTATGCCAAAACGGAGATTGCTTTTGAAACCAAACTGTTTGTTCAAAAAGAGATGGACATTCGTGGTTCACGCAATGCGTTGCCTCAAGATTTTCGTGCCGTGATGGAATACTTAAAGAGAGGCACCTGTCCAATGGAAAGGTTTGTTAGTGAAATATATAGGCCGGAAGATGCTCAGTTGGCTTTGGAGCAGTGGGCTTCCAATCCGGCTAAAGTTTTTAGAATTTTAGTGCAGTTTTAATTCAGAATCAATATGAGTTATCCAATTGTTGATGCCCACGCACACTTATGGCTTCATCAAGATACAGAAGTAGATGGGCATAAAATAAAAACCCTGAAAAATGGGCAATCTTTATTTATGGGAGAAGTGCGACAGATGGTTCCTCCATTTATGGTGGATGGAAAAAACAGTGCTGAAGTCTTTCTTTCCAATATGGATTATGCACAAGTTTCTGCTGCAGTCATTACGCAGGAATATATTGATGGGCTTCAAAATGATTACCTGTGGGAGGTTCAGCAAAAATATCCACACCGTTTTTTATGTTGTGGCATGTTCGATGTGCGTCAACCCAATTACCTTGACCATGCAAAAGAACTCATTGCCCAAGGTTTTCAAGGAATCAAACTACCCGCACAGCGTTTCTTCTTACCTCAGGGAAGAGTCTTTTTAACCTCAGAGCCTCTGATGGAAATCTATAAGTTAATGGAAGAACACCAGGTGTTTCTATCCATTGATTTAGCCGATGGAGATGTACAGGTGGGCGAGATGGAGGAGATTATTCAGGAGTGTCCCCATTTAAGAATAGCCATTGGTCATTTTGCCATGGTTACACGCCCCAATTGGTTGGAGCAGGTAAAGTTGGCCAGAAATAAAAATGTAATGATTGAATCGGGTGGCATCACTTGGTTGTTCAACGATGAGTTCTATCCCTTTAAAGGGGCTGTTTTAGCCATTAAAGAGGCCGCTGAATGGGTGGGGATGGATAAGTTAATGTGGGGGTCGGACTATCCCAGAACCATTACGGCAATCACCTATAGGATGTCTTACGATTTCATTGTAAAATCCTCTCTGCTCTCAGAAGATGAGAAAGTAAAGTTCTTAGGAGAGAATGCCAGGCGTTTTTATAACTTAAATCATTTAATAGAGTTACCTTACATTAAAAATATGTCGGAATAAATAGCATAAAGTACTATGAATAACAAAAAAGGAAATAAATATAAAATTACATTAGCCCTTATTTTTAGTCTGTTTTTCATCTGGGCCATCAGCAGTAACCTGCTACCCACAATGATAAGACAACTGATGAAAACCTGCGAGTTAAACACGTTTGAAGCCTCGTTCACTGAAACAGCTTATTGGTTGGCCTACTTCATCTTTCCCATTCCCATAGCCATGTTTATGAAGAAGTACAGTTATAAGGCGGGGATCATCTTTGGGCTCATCTTGGCCGCTTTGGGTGGTTTGCTGTTTTTCCCGGCCTCCATCGTTAAGGAGTACTGGGCGTACTTGGGAATCTTCTTTATCATTGCCACCGGAATGTGTTTCTTGGAAACGGCAGCCAATCCGTATGTAACCGTATTGGGCGATCCGAAAACGGCACCTCGCCGGTTAAATCTGGCACAGTCGTTCAATGGGTTAGGTGCTTTTATTGCCGCCATGTTTCTTAGTAAGCTGGTGTTAAGCGGAAAAGAATATACCCGGGAAACCATACCTTCTGATTATCTGGGAGGTTGGGAAGGATATATTCAGTTTGAAACCGATGCCATGAAATTGCCCTACCTCATACTGGCCGCTGTTTTATTGGTCTTGGCCGTTATCTTTGTTTTTTCGCATTTGCCTAAAATCCAAGAGGGGGGGCACGAAGAGGGAGCCACCGGCAATGAGAAGCTAATCGATTTTAAGGTGTTGAAACGTAAACATCTGCGTTGGGGAGTCATTGCTCAGTTTTTCTACAATGGCGGACAAACTGCCATTAATAGTTTGTTCCTTGTTTACTGCTGTACCTATGCCGGTATGTCCGAGGGAATAGCCACCACTTTCTTTGGCCTCTATATGCTGGCTTTCTTAGTGGGAAGATGGATTGGTACTTTACTGATGGTTAAATTCAGACCTCAGGATATGTTGGTTGTCTATGCACTTGCCAATATTGTGTTGTGTGGTGTAATTATGGCTTTTGGTGGCACCGTGGGGCTTTATGCCATGCTGGGTGTCTCTTTCTTTATGTCCATTATGTACCCAACCCAATTCTCTTTGGCCTTAAACGACTTGGGCGATAACACCAAAAGTGGTTCTGCCTTTCTTGTAATGGCTATTGTGGGAAATGCTTGCTTGCCTCAGTTAACGGCATACATCATGCACTTAAATGAAGCAGTATATCAAATGGCATACATTGTTCCACTCATCTGTTTCATTTTCTGTGCATACTACGGTTGGAAAGGTTATAAAGTGGTGGATTAATGAAGTGGAATTTGTAATGAAAAAGAATATGAAGAAAATACTGTTTTTATCTTTTATCTTGTGCTTAAGTAGCATCTCTTTTGCTCAAATTGTGGAGCGTTCTCGTCCTCAAGAGTGGGATAACTTGGTTTTAGGAAGCCGTTTCATCGATCGTTTTTTGCCTATGGACGGCAAAGTCCTCTCTTCCGATACGTGGGGTGGGGAGAATGTAAAACCCCGTTACGTTGACAATGGCATTGAAGACAACATCTGGTCTTATTGGGGAGGTAACATTAAAAAAGGACCAGACGGCAAGTATCATCTTTTTGTTTGTGGTTGGCTGGAGACTTCCGCCAAAGGACACGCTGAATGGCCCAACTCCATTGTGTTTAATACCGTGAGTGATAACTTAACAGGACCTTATCGGTTAAAAAATGTCATAGGAAAAGGGCACAATCCTGAGGTGTTCCAATTAAAAGACGGTCGTTATGTTCTTTATGTCATTGGCGGACGTTACGTTACCAACGACTTAAACGGCAAGTGGGACTATGGCACTTTTGACTTTAATCCACGCGATCGTAGAATCATTGAAGGGCTCTCTAATTTAACGTTTGCCCAGCGAGAAGATGGTTCCTATTTAATGATATGCAGAGGGGGAGGTGTTTGGATTAGTGAAGATGGCCTCTCCGAATACAATCAAATCACTGATAAACGGGTCTATCCCGATGTAGATGGTCGTTTTGAAGACCCGGTGGTATGGAAAGATCATATTCAGTACCATATGATTGTAAATGATTGGCTGGGACGTATTGCTTTCTATTTGCGCTCCAAAGATGGAATAAAGTGGGTAACCGATCCGGGTGAAGCCTATACGCCGGGTATTTCGGTACATAAAGATGGAAGGGTAGAAGATTGGTTTAAGTACGAACGTATTAAAATGTATCAAGATGAATATGGACGTGCCATACAAGCTAATTTTGCTGTAATAGATACCCTGAAACCGGAAGATAAACCCTATGACACACACAGCTCCAAAAACATATCCATCCCCTTAAATCCGGGATTGTTGCTAACCGTGTTAAACACTGCACCCATCACCGCTAAAACAAAAACCATTCAAGTAAAGATTCAAGCGGAAGAGCATTTCAATCCATTAACCGATGTGGATGTTTCTTCTTTGCGTTTTGGTGCCAATACCCTGGTGAACTACGGTAAAGGTTGTAGCGTTATGAAAACCGAAGCATCCGGAAAAGACCTGATTGTTACATTCAACGGAGCAGGCCATGGAATTACAAAAGACGAGTTTGCACCTAAGCTCATCGGGCGGAAAACCGATGGTACGCTTCTGTATGGTTATGCCCGGTTACCCCATGTAACCTATGAGGAACCTATTCTGTCTGTTTGTGCCCCTCGTTTTGAGTTGAACAACACGAATGGAATCTGTACCGTTGAGGTTCAGAATTTTGGATTGGTAGCCTCTGCTGAGGCTCAAATAAAGGTGGAGTACATCAACGGAACAAAGAACACCAAGCTGTGTTCCGGAAAAGTAAAAGCACTTCAGCCGTACCAAAAAGAGCAGGTGCAACTTGCCGTTCAAAAAACATTGGAACCCGGTGTGGAGTATGAATTTGTAGTTACCGTTTTCTCCAAAAAAGAAACGCTGACCACGTTTACGGTAAAAACAAAGTTAGAATAAATAATTTGTTTCTGAATAACACGAAAGGGTGTATGAGTTCATTTTACTGAGCCATACACCCTTTCCTTTGGGGTACCCTATAATAAAAGATGCCGGGGAATTATTTATTTTCCTCCATAGCCTCTTTCTTCTTCAACGCTCTTTTTCTTACATCGCGTGGCGGATGTCCAAACTGTGCTCTGCAGAAGGTGGAAAAATGAGAAGGAGAAGAGAAGTTATAATCTTCAATAATTGTTTTAAACGGTGTCTTTGTTGTGGTCAATAGCTCCTCCACCTTCTGTGTTTTTTGTTTCATCATCCAGTTGTAGGGTGAATCATTGAAGGTGTTTTGGAAATACCTGTTAAATGTACGCTGAGAACAACCATAAAGATCGGCCAATTCCTCCACCGTCTTAAAGTTCTCATAATTAGCCATAACAAAGTCTTTGAAGCTGACTGCCTTGTCTAACATCGGTTTGAAGAATTCAACCAGCTCTTTTTTCTTATATTCTGCCCGCAGAATAAAAAATACCTCTTGCAGCTTCAGTAAATGCAAGTGCTTGCAAGAAAGTTTGTTGTCCAGGTAGTAATCCACACTTTTCAGTACTTTTTTAATACCTGATCTCAAAGGAAGTGCCTCATAGTTTTTCTCTTCCGTTGGCTTTTGCTTGTTGTATAAAGACTCCAGCATCCCTTTGTCACATAAATTAATGTGTCTTTCAAAAGTTACTAAAGTAAACTGCAAATCAGTCAGCGCTTTTCCCTTTATTTTGTTCCCTTTGGGAAGGAAAAACATATGGTCTCCTTCGTAAATCTTACTTTCATACTCACAGGAATTGATTTCTACTTGCCCCGATTTTATAAAAAACAGGAAGTTTAAGCTCTTTTCTTGTAACGTAAAGTTTTCATTCGCTTTCAATGTATAACGATTAAACCCGTTGAGAGTATTCGATAAGTAGTTAGTGCAAGAGAGGTGTTCGGTTAGGTATAATACTTTCATTTTATGAGTCTATATTTATTATATTATTCATATCTATTTTTATTTTATAGTTTTTATGTTTCAAGGTCTTATTGATAAAGCTGTACCGGTGTGCTTTTTCGGTCCAGTGAGGGCGATAAGATTTTGATGTCTGTTGTCAATGCTCTAGTTCCCCTCTTCACTTTCTCCGCCGGTATGCGATTTGTAATTACTGACAAGGCTATGTTTAGTAACACTTCATCCGGATTTCCCAACTCTTCCAATCGGTACAATTCACCTATTTCACCGGAAGAAAAATGAGGATCAAATCCCTTTTCATATTCCGATTCTTTATCCTTGTTATATATTTGGCAAACAATGGGATGCATAGTCCATAAATTTTCATCGTCCGTATATTCATTAGAGCCCAAATTCTTACCCTCCGTTTTATCTCCAATGAGAACCACGTTCATATAGGGACTTAACGAGTTAATAATTAACTCCGAGGCCGAAGCCGTCCGGTTACTGGTAAGAATGTATAAGTTCTTTAAATCCAAATTAACCCCATCTCCTAAGAACTTTTTATCAAATGTTTGTTCAACCCAAGGGTCTTTGTAGTTCCGGTTGAACTTCAGATAATACATCGTTTCTCCTTGGGCCGATGCAGGAGCTAAAACTTCACAGAATAAAGCGGCTGAACTGATTATTCCTCCGTTGTTGTAGCGTAAATCCAACACCACATCATCCACGCCGGCCTTTTTGAACTCTTTCGATACGTTTCGTATTGCATCGTCGTATGACGTATCGCCCACATTCTTGTCTTTACCGGTAGTGAAGTGATTGTATAAAATGTATCCCACTTTTTTACCTTCTACGTTGAGTATTTTGGTGGTATGCACCGGGTTGTCTTCTATTGCACGAGCACCGGGTAAATAAATCTCTTTCGATAAAATCCATTTGCCGCTGTTATTGTCTTTCCCTTCTTGATAGGTACCCAACTGCAATTCCTGAGCCGCACCACCCAACAAGAATGTGTTTATGTCCTCTTCTGTTATGTAATGACCGTTCGTTCCAATAATCCAGTCTCCTCGTTTCAAGCCGGCTTCATGGGCCGGACTGTTTTCAACCGTATAAAAAACCAATACTCCCATCTGATTACTTTGAGTCTCTGCATCTTTAAACAGATTGGGAACATATCCAAACTCAAAACCATAGGAGTTGGAAATATTCTGAATTGAACGGGTCTCTGCCGATGCTATGCTCTCTATATAGGAATAATACCTGCCATTCTTCTTTTCATTATCGCTCAGCAAGCTTTTGAAGAACTCTTCCGGATGAGAAAAATAATTCCGTTGTTTGTCGGCCGGAGGAATCTCCCAATAGTAGTGTTGATTCATGGTTTTCTCTATCCACCGATCTACTTTGGTCTGTTCGTGGTATTCTTCTCTTCGGTCTTCTCCACAGGCTATGTTAATTAAGCCTATAGCAATAAAGGCCAAGGTTAGAGTTAGGGTTATATGTACTCTTCTGTTTTTCATAACAGTCTCAAATTTATAAATTTATTACAATAAAAAAGAACAATTCTGTGTAATTAAAATGTTTTTAGCGGTTCAAAGTAAAAATTAAAATATTTGTCCCGAAGATAGAACATTTATTTTATAATTATAGCCACTATGGCATATATATTTCATTTATGCCGTGAATTTAAAACTTTCACGGGGTATTACAATTTCGCTTTGACAATTCCCGTGTAGAGATAAATCAGTCCGGCCCCCATCAGTGCGGTGGCCAAGCCGGTGTAGAAATATAAAATAAAACCGGAAGGAAAAAGTTC
This sequence comes from uncultured Bacteroides sp., assembly GCA_964583185.1. Taxonomy (GTDB): domain Bacteria; phylum Bacteroidota; class Bacteroidia; order Bacteroidales; family Bacteroidaceae; genus Bacteroides_E. The sequence goes on from CAZOVL010000047.1 coordinate 15,074, forward strand.
AAGGCGTCTGCCTAAGATGCCAAAAGTCATCATACAGGCTAAGGTTATCCAGCTTTTTCGGTTAAAAAATGAAAGGGGATGATTTAAACCCTCTTTTTTACTTATACGTTGGATGTTTTTCCGCGTAATCGGTCTAAAAATGACAAAGAAAAAAATGAGGAAAATCAGTAGTGCCAAAGCCAGTTCCAGCGCCGGGTTTTTATGATGCGCAAGCCAGGTAACTATTCCGGTGTGAAAAACGTTTACCCCTGCAAAGAACCATACCAGTCCTGCATAGATAATTAGTTTTCTCTTGTTTACTTTCCAGTTCATTCAGGTCTGTTTTATTTTTGTATTTTGTACTTTTTTTGATATATTCCTGCAAAGATACACAAACTTAACATACCTTTTTTCCTATACTTGTATTATTATTGTTCTTTTATTCACTCACCCACGTCTTGTGTGTGCGTGGATTCTTTGGTTTCGTTGGGTTCAATTCATAGGCAGTTCGTTGTTAAAAGGGGGTTATTTACGCTGTCCCTGTTGTGTTTCAGGGCATCGGCCGGGCTAGGAGTATGCCCCGCAACGGAGGGGGAGGCTCTGCACGGGGAGGAACAGAAGCGGTTTTTAAAAATAGTGTAACGGTTCGTCGGAGTAGATTTCTGCTTTCACCTTAGCCCCCTTCTTAATAATGATGCGTTTGGCAATGAGGGCACCTATCACCTCGCCAAACACCACAATCAGGGGGGCATCAAACTCACCTTTCACCAAAGCATCCTTGCCAATAATAATAGCCTGTCTGCTAACAATGTTTCCATAGAAATTGGTATCTACGTGAATGCTGTAGTCCGATTCCATGTTCCCCTCAAACTGTGAGCCTGCACTGAGCAGGCACCCCCTGTTGGCAAGGAGTTCTTTATTTTGTGCGTAGATGCAATCCAAAGGGGCTTTGCTTCTTCGCATAGGCTTCCCTCTAATTCGTTTCGTAGTGTTTTGTTGGTTCATAGTGCTCCTCCTTTCAGCGTTTACTCTAATCCTAAATCCATATAGTCAATGCGGTTAAGTATCTCCTCAATTTTATCTTGAAGCTTGTATCGGTTCACCAAGTTAATCATCTCAGAATCCAGTTGCCAGCGATAGGCTTTCTGTTGATCTAACTCCACGGCTTTTAGTAAATGTTCCACGGCTGTGTCTCTAAATCCCATGCGTTGAGTCACAATGGCCAGCAAGTATTCGGAATTTCCATTGGGTTCCAGCTTCACCAAAATGTCATAGGCCCTGCCGTTATATCCCATACAAGCCAAACAGAGTGCCGTATTGTAATCCGGATAATTTTTCAGTATCTCCAGTGCCTTCTCATATTCTCTGTTCATCAGGAGGCGTAATCCCTCTTCATAGCCCTCTTTGGCTGCATATTGAATGGTGTCGGCTGCCACCATTCCCGGACGGCTCAGAAAGAAACTGATGTCCATACGTCTTAGCTTAGGGTAAACCTCTTGACGAATGATGCGGTAGTCTTTTTTGTACTGCCAGCGAATTTCCTGTTCGGTTTTGTCCGGATCGGTGGCATTCTGTGTTTTGGCAGCTATGACCCCCCGGTTCACAATGTCTCCTCGTTTTCTCACCTCTTTAATAAAGCCTTTCCAGTCTTCCCCCCGGGGTACAATGCGAATGGGGGTGCGTCCCAGTTCGGTGGGGTAGCTGCTTTTCAAATAGGCCACTACCGATTCTGCTTTCTTTTTGCTTAAATCGTAGTTGGTGCTGGCCAGTCCGTCCAGCGAGGCCCACGAGGTAACCCTCACCGAATCCATTTGCAGTCCCCTCTCCACGGTTAGTTTGCGGTAACTGCTCATCAGTTTGTTTACCTCTTTTTCATTGCTGTAGCCCCCTTGGGTGTAGCCCACTCTAAAGTCCCATTTGTTCGGTTCAAACTGTGGGTAGATGCTGAGGGTGTCGTACAGGTTGCGGTAGAGCTTGGTTTTTTTCATAATCAAGGTGGTGTCGGCCAGCTGTACCAGTGAAGAAATCATAAAGCTAAGCGTATCTGCCTGCGGAAGGGTGTAACTGCTCCGGTCGGTAGCAATAATTTTTCCGTCCATAGCAATGCGAATGGTTTTCAATCCCGGAGTAACCGGATAGCTCTGCGTGTAGTAATACACAAAGTCTTTTTCGGTATCCACCAGTTCGTCCAGTCGCATTTCGGTTTCAAATGGAAAAGGAATTAAACGTTTCTTTACCTCTTCCTTGTTTTTCTCTTTCTCCTCGTTCTCTGCAATCTGGTCAAAGAAATAACGGTGTTTGGCAATTTCAATGGAGTCTTTTTCCGTTGTGCTGTAGTTCGACAGGTTTAACGGATCGGGCTCGTTATGAAAGAAATCCTTGTATTTGCGAGGTACGTTTTTCTCTTGAATCTCCCTGTGCAGGTTATACTGTGGCCAGGTCTTGGCCCGCTTGTTAAATCGGTGGGTATGTTTTGCCTCCATTCCTGTGGTATCTACTCCCGCCACCAGCAGTTTCACACTTTCGTATTGTGCATCGCGCATATATTTATGGTAGAGGTTGGCTCGCCAACCCTCCTTTTGTAAATTGTAACGGTCGTAACGGGTTTGCAGTTTGTTTTTCCAACGGTAGTAAGCCATCACTTTTTGGTGTTCTTTTTTGTAAATTTGCCAGTAAAACAGTTGACGCTTACGCATATCCTTGGCAATGCCTTTGCGGTCCAGAAAAAGGCGGTCGTACTCGTTTTTACCAATGATGGAGCCCTCATAGTCTTCATAAGCCAACGAGTCAGCCTTTTGTTTAGCCCGGAAGTTGGCCCCCTTCAAATTCAGCCCACCCAGTGGCACAATGGAGTCGTTATGCATCAGCTTGGGAAACAGCTGCATACGCCAGTCGGCACTGAGCAGTTCCTTGGGCACATTCACCACAAAGTCCACCGTAATCCATCCGTTGCGTTCGGGAGCAAATTTTTGCTTCAGTTTAGCCACCACACTCACCTGCGGCAGGTGTTGCACTTGGTCCAGACTTCTTTGTGTTTCGTTGCGTACAGAATCTTCAAGGGTAATCACTGTGGACACGTTGTCCTCGTGTTCATAGCTCACCGATTCCGATAATATGGCCTTTCCGGTAGAATCTACACTGTTTTCCGGAAACTCCAAATTCACACGTTTAGACTGCATAAAGAGTCTCTTGGTTAGGAACTCTTTGTTTTTGCAAGATAAAAGCAGACTAGCAACCAGCAGAGCCATAGGCAAAAAGTAAAAAAGGCCTCTCAGTCCGTATTTTCTCTTGTTTGGAGTGGTTGTTCTATTTTGTTTTGTATTTCTTTTCTTCATTGATTTCATACTGATCAGAATAAATAAATGATACTTACCGCTAGTTTATCGGGTATGAGCCGCACCCCACTATCTTCTTTAAGTCTGGCTCCACAGCGCACGCAGGGGTACTTGTCCCATCGGCTCCACACCACAGCCCCTCCCAGCTCAAAATCCAGGTTCCACTGTTTGTGAATGGGAATGCTGTAACCGGCCGACAATCCTCCACCAAAAGCCACCCCGTCGTAGCGAAACTTATTGCCAAAAATGCCTCCAAAGTTAAAGCGGCTAATCACGGCATTTCCGCCAAAGAAAAAGCCCGACCCGTAGGTCTCTTTCAACCAGTAGCGCACCCCCGGCAAGAAGGAGATGTTTTTAATTTTTTTATTGTCGGTAAAGGTCCAGGGGTTGTAATACACCGGTACGTGCAAACTCCACTGATAGGAGAGGGTCATTCCGGCTTCCAGGTTAAACGTTCCCGTGGCCCATCCCACCGCATCGGTTTTGAGGGAATAGAACTGTGCCTTTGCCTGATTAAAGCTCATCGCCAACACACAGATTAAGAGCAGAAGCTTGAGCTTGCTGCTACCATTTTTGCTTTCTTTCATCATCCTAAAAAAGGTATTATTTATTTTTTAATTTATTCTTCTGTTTTTTAGTTTGTCACCGGTTCATCTGTTCACTTAAAAAAAGTTCAACCTGTTCTGCCGTAGCATCTTTCAGCAACACCTGCTTTTGCCGGTTTAAAAGATACAGGGTGGGCATCGCCTTCAGGTCGTAAAGCTGTTTGTTGTTGAGTTGCTGCAACGGGTCATAGGCATTAATCCAGTTCGCCGGCAACTCTCCTTGGTGTTTTTTCCATACGGATAAATCTTCTTCAGGATAGACGGCCAAAATGGTTAGCTGTTTTTGCTCCACAAGGCCGGCCATCACAGCCGAGTAACGTAAGTAGGCCGTAACCCCCTCGCAAGTGTAACAGTCCGGATTGTAAAAGTAAATCAGGGTATAGTTGCTTTGCAGGGCCGAGAGCTTTCCTTTTTGTGTTGCCGTGGCGTAGGTAAAGTCCGTTGCCGTGGTGCCTACCCTGTTTTTCAACAGCAGTTTCAAGTCATACTCAGCACGTGCCTTGGTGGCTTCATTGCTGATGGAGTCGTTCAGAACAAACTCCAGCACCGGAATGTAAAGCTCTTCGTTGCGTAAAGGCGAGTTGGGATCGGCCAAATAGGCTTTGTAGCGGCTCAATAGGTAGGTGTAAAACCGATGGCTCGCATCTTCTTTCACCGCCCTTTGCAGCATTTTCTGCATTGAGTTGGCTGCAATTTGGGGGTAGGTATGTGGCAACACGCTGAGGTAATTGGCCAAAGCTTGCTCGGTAATTTCCGGCAGATGAATGTATGTGGTATCTGAAAAACGAAAATGATCCCAGTAGTGGCTCACCAAATAAGCGGTGCGACTCACCGGATCAATCAGCATAGAAGGAATCTCTACCATTCTAAAAATAGGGTAGGAATTCAATAACTCTGCCCTTTGCAATGAACCGTTCTCCTCCGTTTGCGTTTGTTCACGGCAACCTAGCAGGCCGACCAGTAGGGCTGCCCATAGGCTCAACAATACCCATTGCTTGGCAACATATGGGGAGTTCAATGTATTCATCGGTAGGTTGATTTTTAGTTTCATTGGTTTTTACGTAGAGTGAGTATTTTTGTTGTTCTAATTCAAAGCGGAGCTATTGAGCCACAACTTCAGCCCATTGCAGGTTCAAATAGGCCTTGTTTAATTGGGTGTACTTGGCTTGGGGAATGTAACAGGTCATGCCACTGTGTTTATTAATGGCAAATCCGTTGTATCCTTGCATAAAGTAAGGAGTTGCTTTTTTCCACACCACGGTTTGGTTCAGCAACTCACGCAGTGTTTGTTTCTCCGCCTCGGTGGCTAACCCACGGGCATAGTAATCTTCAAAATCGAAGAAAAGCGACTGTCCGTACCGGTCAAAGCCCTGCACTTCGTTCACCGCAACCGGTGGGGGTAGCTGGCAATGCTCCTGAATAAAAGAGGCTAAAGGAGGTAGTCCTGCCGTTTCCACCAGGGAGAGGGTGGCCGAGTGGTAGACTCCTGTTTGGGCATCCACGTGTGTAAAGACAGCATCCATAAAGGCAGTTACATCTCCTTTCACCAAGTCATTCAGCGCAGGGGTAGAGTAGAGGTCTGTAAATCCGGGCGCAACAATCTCGGCCGAAGAGGCGGCTATCCACTGGGCTTTGTTACGGAGTTCGTAGAACACTTCTATGCCGGCCATGTGGCACGTCTCAAAAACAATACTTTCAAAGCTGTTGGGGGGGATGGCGGCAGCCAAGTCGCGGAGTTCCATCTCCCGCCCTTCATCCACCAATATACTGCGCGAGGCGGGGTTGTTGTAACTGCCCTCGGGCAACCAACCGGAAGCGTGCGAAAAGAGCAACAGGTTGTGTGTGGCCTGTGGATAACGACTGCGGCATTGCTGAATTACGCGTTGAAAAACAGCGGCATCGGCCGAGTTCTCTTCGGCATAGGTTTGCAACACGGTTTGTTGGTTCTCTCCGGTGAGCTCCACCAAGGTGGGAGCCTGGTCTTTGGAATCAATATAGACCAGTACCCGCCTACAGCGTGCTCCGTCAAAGCCCTTTTGTAGGGCATCCAACTTCTGTTGACTTTCGCCTGCCAGGTCGTTGTCTCCTCCCAAATAGACCAGTAACACGCGTTCCACCGCTACTTCGTGTAGGGCATCGTCGTTTATACAGCCCGTGAGTAGGGTGCTTAGGCCTAGTAGTACGGTTAGTAGTAACCCACTAACCCAACGGTTTCTGCTGATAGATTGGTGTTGTATCGTCATCTGGTAGGATATATATCGTTCGTGTATCATCTCTTTGTCTCTTCTCCATCCCATGGTTTGTTTATAGCGTGTCCCACAGAAATTCTCCGGGTTTATTTATTCTTCTTTGTTCGGTATCACCGTATTCCTTTTTCTTTCATCTTAAAACTCCACGCGAAT
>CAZOVL010000048.1:0-20669 GCA_964583185.1 uncultured Bacteroides sp.
AACCATAGTTTAGTAAATTATTAGGAGGGATACCCTCCCTAGTACGTCGAAAATCTTCAATATCAGGAAACGCTTCACTCCAATAGTATGCTGCTGCCCGTGCCTCATAGTTATCTGGATCTCCACTTTTTACTGAATCAGCCCAATACCCCATGTTTTTTGTATTGCAAAGTCGGTTTCTTTTTAAAACTTCTGCTTGATTCATTATTTTAGCTTTCACTGTCTGTTGCCATAAATTTTTCTTTAACGGTTCAGTGGCTTCTATTTGAGCCCGAAAGCGTTCATTTTGAACTACATTTCCATCTAAGGGTAGCATTAATCCTGTAGGCATTCTTTGACTGTTACAAGTAATTAGTGCAACGTTGTTGCCTAATAGATGTTCTAATAATCCTTGAGTAATGGTTATTTGTTTATGATCCAAAACAACCACTCCAATATCTTCCACAGCAAAAGTAGCTACAGATTTTTTCTTATAGCTTAAAGGTAAATCCGGGTTTTTTTCCACTTCGGGAAGCCGAACTACGAGTTGGCAATCCCTCAGACTCAGATAGGCTGGGTTTCCAAAATATAAAGTTTTCTTTATCATTGGATCAGTATTTATTGTGTTTACATACTTATTTCTCCTAATCGATTGATCTGTATAGAGATACAGGTGTCTTTTATCATATTTCCACTCCAAGCTCGTTCTGCTTTGTTATTTGGTCCAAGTTCGAGTGGAGAGGCTATTGGTGCTGAAATAAAATAAGGGATAAAGAAGCTTCTATTTCCTGTACAACTAACCATTTTATAAATTCGATCTTTGTTTTTGTTTATATCCTCTATGTCTATGTTCCCACTTTCTATTTGATCAGGGGTGGGTAGGTAAACAAAATCATTTGGGGATAATACAAACAATAATTTTTCTCCTTTCTCATTTATTTCAGGTGCTATGGGTAATCCACTCTTCCAATTCTCTACAGCCATATTAAAGGGGATAGATTCATATGAGCGTTTATTATTTTCAGATTCATAAATGGCAAAAAATAGATTAGTTCCTTTAGCAGCTTCTACGTATTTTTCTTTTTTATTTCCTCTTACTCCCATATTGTATTTGGTACCTTTAATTTCACTTATACGAACACGTTTAATGGGTTGATGGGCTTTCCCATTATTCAGGCTTTCCATATATCCCGGTTTGTTGTTTAAAATATCTAACCCATCGGGAGAAAAAGCCTCTTCGGGTTTATCTTTGTAATTCTCTAGGTGTTTATATAATATTTCACGAATACCCGAATCTGTAATGGTTTCAATTTTCTTTTTATTAAAACTTTCATCTAAAGGTTTACGTACAGCAACTATTTGAGTTTTTTCCTCATCATTAGAAAAATAGAAGACCTCAACCTTGGAAATATCGCGTCCATTGAATTGATTCTTGAGTGCTTTAAAGTGAGCTAATATCTGTTTCTTATCATAATTAGTAGCCATCAACTCTTTCACTTGCTTTCGTAAATCTTTGTCTACTATATTTTGATAGTCTTCTAGTGCTTTAGATAGAGTGACGGTTTTCTTGAGCTGTAAATTGACAAGTCCAAAAACTGTGTCCTTGTGTAGAGGTTTGCGTATAGCTCTATTGTCACCTTTAGTTTGCTTAATTTCTTTTTTCACCCCATCAACTATCTTCTGATATCTATTAGTGGCTTTGGTAATTATACGTGTGTTTTTCTTAATGCTAACTACAATATTCTTTAATTGATGCTCTACATCCTGAGTGAAATTACTATATGGTTTTTCCAATATCCATTTTCCGTTATTACGTTTCTCACCACATAACAATTTACGTAAATCCATTCTAGTATCGGCCTTTTTTTCTCTAGCTGATTCATTGTTTAAGTAATTAATGTGATTGCGAGTGGCACAAGCAATAACAATGGCATCCATTGCGTGATGGCGATGATCCAAGCGCTTTTTACTGTAACCACGAGAAAATTCATCGGGTACTGTTGTGCGGAATTTATTGTCTATCCATTCTCCAAATTCATTACTTCCTCTTATTTCATTCAAACGAATAAATCGATCTTTAACAAGATTATTCCATACATCATTGATACCCCAATCTTCTTTGAGTTTAGATGTTATGGCACCTGTAACCGTTATAATGTTTTTGGATATTGCTTCTTGCTCTTCATCTTCCCTAACAATATTAGATAATATATTGCGTACTACTTTACTAATGTAACGGGTATCATTTAACTGTCTTTCAATAAAAGAATCAGGAATATCCTCCAACATTAACTTTTTGCGTTTTACAGCTGAGTTCTTAAAGTTGTGTTTTACAAAATCTTCATAAGATTCAGGTGAAAGCAAAGAGACTTTACTACCATTGATAGTGAAAGACTTATTTTTATTGTTTGTTATGTATTGATAAGCCAATTGATTTCCTTTGTCTTTGTTAATAGAAGATTCACAGATTACTTTATTACTTAATGAGTCATCAAAGTAACGGGCTTGAGGTATGATGTGCTCTATTTCATAATCTCTAGAAAACAATCGGTTAAGAGGGATTATCTCGCCGGTGTATGGGGATCTATATCCTTGTTCTAGCCAACATTTATAACGCGTAATTTCACTACGAGAAGGTTCACGTTGATTTCTTATTTTCTGTATATCATCTGGAATGTCATTGAAAGAACCAAGCACTCCTTCTTCGTATAGCTTTAATCTTTCTTGTTGTGCAGGAGATTCCGGGCGAACGGATTTATCGGTTTCGTGTAGCTCTCTAAGTAATTCTCTGATACGAGTATTTGTTAATTCATTTTCTCTATTTTGATTTGTAATTCGTACCCGTTGTTCTTTATTGCTTTTCATTTCGCGGCCTAACTCAAGATGAATTTCAGAGAAATTACCGTGTTTTTTCCAAATATCGCGTACTGTACGTAACGTTTCTGTAAGAACCTGTTCTACAACAGGATTTCTGAGAGAATGTTGTTTGAATCCTTCTAAATACTGGTCAATGTCGTTGGGAGAAGTCCATTGTGTGGAATCTTCCGTTTCAGAATGTCGCCCATAAACTGCGTAACACGCTTGATGTAGTTTTAATCCTCTGAATTCAGAAAGAGATCTAAAGTTTGCCAGATTTTCTCTAGTTCTGTCATTAATAGTCTCATCTTCTACACCATCAATTATTTTATTGATTCGATCTATGGTTTTATCATCAATAATCTCTTCTGACCAATATTTTCCCATCCGCATTAATGCGAGTAGTTTTTTGATGGCTTTCTCTGAATAAGCTCCATAATTACTTTCAAAAGGTTTGATTTTTCTTAGCTCTTCTACTACAGCTTCAGAATTATTTAATTCATATTCAGAAGCAAATTTGCTTAAAGCACTATCTAGCTCTTTTTTATCTGTAACAGAATATAATATATGCCATAAGTGATTCATTTGATTTTTTGAAAGGGTAGAGGTTGTTCCTGATTTTTTTAATCTGTATAAGATGTCATAGCGTGTAGGGCATAAGGGTAATGTGGAATCCCCATAGTTCCATCTGGCATCACCTTCTTTAAGCTTAAATAAACGTAAAAAAGATTTCTGATTAATTTCTTTTCTCTCTCTCAATTGCTCAAAGAGCTTAACTTTATCTTCCTCATTCGTAATGTGTTGATTGGTTATATCATTTTCTAAAATATCAAATAATTTAATATTTTGTATAAGTTGCCATAACCTAAATTCTTCAAACAAGGGATGTGTGCGATGTATGCATTGGATACCTTTTTCAATTCGATTTCCTGTTTTTGGTGGAACTTTATAAAATCTTTTTTCATATGGACAATGTCCAATCTCAGATTTTTTACTTTTTAAGGGTCTGTGATAGAATATGATATCTTGAACAAATAAATACGTAAAATCTCTATCGGCTATACTATTTCTGTATGCAGTGTTTTTTCTATAAAGCTCTTCAATACATTTTTTATAGAGATCTTGATTTTGTAATTCAGGATGGAATTCTTTTTGTTTCTCTAAAATAGCTTTAAGTTCTTCTTTGTAATATTTTCGTTCTATGGTTTGAACAAGTTCTCCCTTTATTTTAACCTTAGGGTTGTTTAACAGAGCATCATATATAAAGGTGCCCACAGAAAGTTTGGATTCCTCTATTTGTTTTTCTGTTCTCTTTTTAATTAAAGTCCAATCTTCTTCACGACTAGGTATACTATATGAGCGAGTTTCATTCCCTTTTTTATCTACTTTATGGGTTATAATGAATTCCTTAGTTTTTCCTTCCCAATCCAAAGGAATTTTACTTTGTCTTTTGTAGACTCCTCCATCACTCAGCTGAACTTCATACCAGATATTTCCATTTTTACCTTCTCCAGTATCTGTAACCCTTAATACTGTTAATATGTCATACTCTTTAGTTTGATTAATGTCCTCTTCTTCACCGCGTTGTTGATAATAACCCCGTTTTTGGTTGAAGTGGAGTAGTAGCCAGGCTAGCTCTTCTTTTAATATTTTTTGTGTAAGTGCTTTTTTACGTAAGTAATATAAAGTCCAATTGTGGGGAACTCGCTTTAATAGAGGTTGATGAATGGCAAATTCTTTCAACATATCCTCGAATGAGTTCATAAAAATAAATTCGTGTTTATTGGTTTCAGTATTAATTTTATAGGCAATTTGTGGTTCTTTGTCATCAAAGAATTGACCTAAGCGAGAGTTGAAATCAATTTGTTGAGCATAATGAGGAGGGAGAAAACCTAAAACATTCAGAACTCTATGAAGACGCTCTCTGCGTAGGATACGTCTTTCGTTTAGTCTACGTACACTCCTAAGTCTAGTTCTCTCGGCTGCTTGTGATTTCAAGTTCCCTGATTCAAAATCACTCATAGCAGCCATATCCATAGGAATGATTCTACTACCTGCATCAAGTATTTTATGAGTGATTTCTTTCCCCTCTTCATTTTTAGTTTGAGAAACAACAGCCCAACCTATTGAGTTGGTGCCTAAATCTAAACCTAATATCTTTTTCATAGTATATTTTATTGGAATCGAATTTGTTTTACATTAATTAAATTACAATGTAATAAAAAAAAGACTTTTATTTCATAAAAATCAAGATTATTACTATATTGTGCTCATAATTGTAAGCTAATCACAATAAGGATTATTCCGTTGTGAAAACATTTGAAGTGGCAGGAGAAATCTTGTCGCTTTTTTTATGCTAAAATTTAAGCGTATTGAATGAGACGAATAATTAAATTTTACATTGTTATTAAAGAATTTCTATGGGATATGAATTGTATAAAAGTAAAGAGGATTATGCTTAATGAAATATAATTTCTCAAATGTAAATTAAGCCTTAAAGATGTTTTATAAGTGAGGTGTTTTTTACTCCTTTTCATTCAATTTATTTTCTTTCCCAATAATGAATAGCATGTGTAATCCAATACAGCTAGCAATAAAACAACCTATTTATTAGATGATCTAAGAAAAAGTAGATTAAACTACCATTCTTTTTTCTTTTATCAATATGTTGTTTTTAGTGTAGTAATACTTCCATTTAATTCTCACTAAATCTATTGTATGTAGTTCTTAAATATTGTTTTCTTTTGTTTATCCATAGCAACTAGCATCTGTAGTAAAGATAGCTTTTAGATTATCTGGATCTTGATAATCTAAAAGTATTCCAATAGAGAAAAGTTTTTACTTTATGATGTTTTATGAAAAGTGGTATACTTCACTCTCTTTAGTTCCATATATTGAGAGTTTTTATTCAGATAGACTTTATCTAATCTGCTTTGTTGAATTTAATTTAAGAGTACTTTAATCTTTGTGATTTTAAATTTTAGTTTTTAAGTTGTATTAATTTGCCTGTGTTTTTATTCTCCTATTTCCAGTTTCAATTTTAGTTTCGAAAATACAGAGTCTTTTTTGCTGGTGTTTTTTGAAATTAGATTGGTGCTTTTCTATTTCTTCAAATTCTTTTCTTCTGTTTTTATGCTTTTTCAGTATTAATGAGTTGTAATAAGAGTTTAACTTGTGTATGTGTTTTACGCTGCCTAGTTGCTTTTGAGTTAACACTCTGTCTTGTTTTGCAAAATAGGGTGCCCATTTTGCAAAATAAGACGTGGAAATATTTTATAAAGTTACATCTTTGATATACAATTTGTTTATATCTTATCTTTCAGAAGAATCAGTTTGTTGTTTTGTCTTGATTTTTTGGACGTTAAAAAGGCTCATTTCGTTTTTATTTTAGCGAATGTTTTTGTTTCTATCTTAACAAATTGGTTTTGTAATTATCTTTTTAGGTTAATGCTTTGACTTGATTAAACAAATTACGGTTAACTAGTGTTAGTCTTTATTGGTATACAGTATGTGTTTTAGAGAATAAATTTTATAGTTTTTTTTACAATAAAATAACTGAATAAAGAATGAATTATCGCTCATATTTCCTATTTATACTATGTTTCTTGTTTTTTTCTAATAGCTTCTATGCACAAAATGCTCAATCTGACTATAAGAGTCTTTTGTCTAAGATTCAAAGTTTAGATACAGATGAAAGAACTTTGTTTTTGGATGGACTTTTTAAAGATAAAGGAGAAAAAATATTTGATGATTTAGAACTTGAAGCCAGAAAAAAGTCAGAATCTTTATGGGTTGCTTATATCTATTATAGAAGGATGATAAACAACAAGTTTTCGAGCGATGGCAATGATTCCATATATAATATATATGCAAACAAGGGGATGGATGAGCTTGATCTTTTTATTGAAAAGAACGACTACAATTATGCCAATGTAAAAAAGTCAGATTTAGAAATCTATCAATACCTAAGAATACGGTTTGTTGATGCAATTGTAGAGGCTTATCTAGCAGAGAATAAACACGAATTGGCAGCAATGTATATAAAGAAGTTACTCAATAAAGGAAGCTATGGTGAGTTTGATGCTTTTGAATCAGAAGCCTACTTTTTACTTGGGTTCTCTTATTTGTATGCTTCAAAAGGAGAAGAAGCACTAGAAAACTTTCAAAAAGCGTATAATATCTATGAAAAATCTTCCATGCATAAGCATCATTATGACTATTTCCGTTTCTTTAATGGGATGTCGCATGCTTATATGGCAATGAAAGATTATGATGGAATTATTACTGTTAATAATAAAGCCAAATCTTTAATTGATAAAGAATTTGAGCGTTTTGGTGATGATTCTGATTCTTATTATTTGTCAAATTTTATTATACACTATGAGATTGCGTATGCATTGATTCATAAAGGAGAATTAAAAGAAGCTCGTGTTGAGTTAGATAAAGCAGTGGAAATTTTGTCTCTTAAGCAGAGGGAGAATCAATTTGTTTGTGTTTACCATGAAGTAGAGGCACAATATTTTTTAGCGCTTGGAGAGTATGAGAAGGCTAAAACTCATATAGAAATGTCCGATGAGTGCTTTAATACTAGGAAAGTGGAAATTTCAGTGCACAATTACATCAAAATTAATTTGCTAAAGGCCGATATCCTAAATGAGTCTGGTGATAGCAAAGAGGCTTATGCCTTATTGAAAGATCTGTTTCAGCTCAATGACTCTAATAATACAGTCAGTTTCTCTAGGCAGCTGGCTGAAATACAAACTGAATATTTGGTTGATAAAATACAGTTGAAGGCTGAGAGCAATAAAGTAAAACTGCGTATTACACAGTTGATTGCTTCTATTTTAATTATTGTTTCTTTGATGCTAATTTATATTGTTTATATGATAAAGAAAAACAGTAAGATTTTGCAAGAGAAAAATAAGACTTTATTTAATCAATACACTGAGCTAGAAAATAGAAGAATAAAAATAGAAGAGCTAACCTCTTTGCATAAGAATAAACCAAGCGAAACTACTTCTGAATCGGATGCTTTATCGAATATAATGCATAAGCTGGAAAAGTATATAAATAAAACGGAGGCCTATAAAAAGGCAGATGTCAGTAGAGAGGAGCTTGCCCTTGCTATAGGAACAAACAGACAATATTTGATAGAGGCGATTAAGGAACGTACCGGAAAAACCTTTAATGAATATATCTACGATTATAGGATAAAATATGCTTATAATTTAATGGTGAGTGATAAGACGAAAAAAATATCTGAAATAAGTGTTGAGTCTGGTTTTTTAACTCGTGCAACTTTTAATAGAGTATTTAAAGAAACTTATGGTTTGAACCCAAGTGAACTTAAGGATATTTTAAATAACAAGTCCTAAATTTAATGACTTACTAAGCTAGAGTAGGAAAGTAAAAATTGATGATATTGAAAAAAGTCTTAAAGATAAGGCTCAGGTTGATTTAACAACTTGAGCCTTATCTTTTATTAGAATTCTTTTCTGAGGAGGTTTATAACCTTTCTATTAAACCTAGATTTTCCATTTTTGTTCTTGCTGCCTCTTTATTGAATGTGTCATCTGTAGATTCAAACTCTACACTGTCTGTACAGGCTCCAACCATGAACTTCAATGAAAAACTCGAAATCCAAGTACCATCATTAGCCAAACTGCCTAGTTCAAAATAATTTTCAGAGCGCTTGACCTCTAATTGTTCTGCATTTTTTAATCCTCCTGCTATAGCTATTGCTTTCAGTTGTTGATCTGTAATATTCATATCTGTTAATTTTTAAGTTATGCTTGACTAAATATATGATTTTTATTTTAAAATAAGCACTAATTTAGTATATCTTGAATTTCAATCACTCTTATTTTTAATTTAATACTTTGTTTGCACTCACCGATGCAGATGGTTTGATTCGAAAACATTGATATGAAAACTTTAGGTTTTTCTATTTGCCATTGTGTTTTTCTGAGTTGAATATCAAAAGGTTGTGTTGTATGGTGACATTGGTTTTTCTATTGTATATACTGAATGGAAACAAAAGATGAAAAGGTTGGGGAGGTATAAAAACAAAAAAGTGTGCCTTAAATCATATTGATTGGCACACCTTTTTTGTACGTGAAAATATCTAAGTAAAGAGAATTCGTTTAATTAGTTATTCATATTTTATGCCTTTATCCGATTCTGCCCAATCTACTGCCCACGTTAAGATGTTACCAAATATTTGAGAGTTGTAAACTATCTTGTCTCTAGCTGCTCTATAGTTTGTTCGGGGAATAGCCTGATATGAGCTGTTAATTGCAAACGGACAATACACTAAACTACCACGATATTCACCTCCTATATAGCGTTGAGCATTCGAGATAAATCCACCATCACCGATAAATAGGAAGGGTTTTGTTTTGTGACGGAAGAAACAAACAGATTCTTTGTCATCGTATTGGCGTTTAGAATAGATATATACCTCATTCGGGTCTAAGCCGCTAAATCCATGTAAACAGATGCCATCTGAGCCCCAATCTTTTCCTGCTAAACTTCCTTCAAAGAAAGGTCCTTTCAAAATAGGGTCTTTCTCTTCAGTAGTTTGAGGTTCTAGTAGCTTATAGTCAATATAATCATACGAAGCTTGTGTATGATTACTACCTACTCCTTTGGTAGTAAGTAGCTCCTGTACCATTGCATTGGTTCGTGCTACAGAAGGATAATATTCATTGAACATCAAGAATACTCCACCTTTATCCACAAAGTCTTTAATTAAATCAATATCAACATCAGTATAGTAAATGGCTTGTCCGGTCAAGATGATGTGTGGTTTGAAGTTTTCTAGTAAAGCTTCTAACACATCGGTCTTAATCCACTCTCCAGTCATTCTTCCGTTGGTTAAGCTCATATATTCCACATGGAAAGCATTGTTTTTTGCACTATTAAAGTCCAAAGCCAATGGATAGGCTCCGGAAACTAATCCATCCGGATTTTCTCCCGGGTAATCGTCAGGGAACTGTTCCATGGTAACTGTACTATTGGGGTCTGTTCCAAAGTTAATACTAGCATCCACAAATGCACGCGATGCGGTATTGGGTTCTAAGACATAACCATATCTTTGGTCGGCAAATACGTAATATCTGAAATGCACTTTTTAGACATAGAAAAAGAAAAGAAGTCACGATCCAATATGTTTTCAGCTATTGGCTCTTTGTGAGAAGAGTCTGCAGTAGGTTTATATTTGCTTGAATATATGCTTTTTAAGCCCATGCGTTTCATATATTTAGCTATGGCAGGTAACGAAACTAGGTTCCCCACGCTTACTGACAGGATGTTTTAGGCAACAATAATAATTGCTTCGAGAGACTTTTAGTACTCTGCACATCATCTCGATACTCCATTTGAATCTAGAGGTATAAATAAACTTAGATTATCACGCTCATAACTCAGTTGTACAGCTTGTTTCTTTTATTCTCGATCGTAAACTTTTCTTTCTTTTATAGGATAAAGCGAATAAATTTTCTCCCTTAACTCTTTGTCTAAGCAAAGTTAGGTACTCTAAAGCCGATTATATAATAAAGCATATACAGATCTCTTTTTTTGTATACTAAACTAATCTGGGTTTTTATTAATAATGGTTTGAGCTATATTGTTTATGGGGCTTTTCTTCATTTTTCTATATTAGGTCTAGAACCGATAAAAAAAGATAAAAACTTCGATTAAACTTTCCTATCGTGGTGTGATTTCTATCTATTATCTATATCTTACATATCCAGTTTTATACATTGATATATGAGTAAGTGTTTTTTCAATAAATCACTAATCTTTAGTGCCTCGATAAATAGTTAATTGTAATTTACTTACTTATAAAGTACAATGAATAAAAGGGATTGTTTTATGTGTTTTAAATAAAGGTATTAGATGAAAAAAGTGATGATTTCCATAATAGCTTGGTGTTTTTGTCTGTGTAATTATGGACAGGAAATCATTGTTGACTTTCATGAAGAGGTTATTCGTCACGAGTATTCTATAGCTGATATGGATGGAGATTATGTTATTGATTCATTTTATTACAATACTCAAAATGATTCCATTATGTTTTCTCTTTCTACACATCACTTCAGACCGTTTGGCTTGAAATATGAAGTAAAGGAAAATACTTCTATTCGTCTGATGGCAACTTTAGGTGGTTTTACAATAAGTTCAATTCATGAACTAGAAACACGTACTGAACATTATAAGTACGATGTTAATTTGAATAAGTTCAGATTGATATTTCTAAGACATGAACAAAAAGAGAATAAAGAAGAGACCTTATATTCTCTAGATCTGTTAACCGGGAAATATAAAATTTTATTGTCTCGTTACGATGTAGAAGCTGATTCTATGTTTGTTTATTCAGATGTTTCAAAGATAATCAACCATTCCCCTATATTTTGGGGAGAATCAAATTTTGATCTACAAAACAAGTTACTTTTTAGAGAATCTCAAGAATATTTAATTCTTGAAGAAGCTGATATTTAAGCTGGTCTAGGACAAGCATTAGAAGATCTTTTATCCAGCATATAATAGGCGAGGAGTAGTTTGCGGGTTTTCTGTAACTCTGATTAAGAAATAGGGGATATCTTCGCTTCAACTCTAAATTTTTGATTTATCTGTTTAAACTTTTATCTCTAATTGTATGAAGTTGAATTGCTACTTCAATTTTTAAGAATTCAATTATAAATATATATAATACTAAGATACTTGTTCACTTTAGTGTTTGAAAAATAAGGATATCCAGTCCGGATTTGTGTAAATCGTTATATTGAGTATCTTTAAGAATATATAAATAGGATCTGTTTAGGTGATTGAATGAAAGTCAAATATGATATTCTCTTTTGACATTACTAGGAGTAAAAACACAAATTACAGCTGATGAATACAAAAGGTTTTTTTAAAAAGTACACTTCTCTGTTTATTTATGATTTCGTGTGGTCCAACTTGAGATATGAAGAAAGTAGTAGCAGTGAACATCAATAATTTATTGATAGTACTAAAGATGGCCGAAAAATAGTAGGTACGGGACAGTTTCCGTTAATATAGAATAAGAGTGTGGGTATAAAAAGAGAGGGATATAATCGGTTTGTTGAATTAAATAGTGAAAGCATCTCATCTATTTTTGTTAGCGATAGTCAAAAGAATTCTAACGATTCTTTGATTAAAGACTATGTGTTATATCTACTTGAACTATTGTTTTTTAGAGGAAAACAAGAATTAGTAATGAACGAAAAGGATTAAAGAATGGAAATATTAAAAATAAATGAGGTTTACTTTAGTGCAACCCATACAACAAGGAAAGTAGTACGAACTATAGCTAAAGAATTTAGTGGAGAGAAAAAGGAATATAATATAACGCAGCAGATGATTGATGGAGAAGTTTTGTTGGTCGAAAGCGACTTGCTAATTGTGGGAGTGCCTGTATATTCCCGGTCGTATCCCTACTCAAACTTTAATCTCTCTAAATCAAATCAAAGCAAATAAAACACCAGCAATTGTTGTTTGTGTATATGGCAATAGAGACTATGACGATGCACTTTTAGAGTTAAAAGAAGTTGTTGAATCTAATGGGTTTACCGTTATATCTGCCGGAGCTTTTGTGGCACAACATTCTATTTTTCCACAGGTAGGACAAAATCGTCCTGATGAAAAAGACCTCACTAAAATCAAAGAGTTTGCTATTCAATAGGCAAAGTTATTAGAATCAATCACAGAACTATGTTCTGTTCAAACCTTTGAGGTTAAAGGCAATAAACCTTATAAAGTACCAGGGAAAATACCTCTACGTCCTAAAGGAGATAAAAAGTGTGATGACTGTGGTACTTGTGTCAAAATGTGTCCTACTGGAGCTATACCTAAAGATAATCCACGAAAAACAGATAAAAATAAATGTATAGCTTGTGGTAGATGCATTGTTGTTTGTCCTCAGCAAGCTCGTTATTTTGGAGGACTACTTTACAAGTTAGCAGGGAAAAAGTTTATAAAATCCAATTCAGTACGAAAGGAACCTTCTGTTTTTTTAGTAACTTGGAAAAGTAATCCTTAATTAATCATTGTATTATGAAGAAAATTGCATTTTTAATTCTGACAATTATGTTGTGTACAGGAACAGGTTACGGGCAAGAGAAAGTGATTAAACTTTTAGAGCCTGAAAAAAGTAAAGGCAAGAGTATTATGCAAACTTTATCCGAAAGGAAATCGGTTCGCAGTTTTGATACAAAATCACTAAGTAAGCAAGATTTATCCAATCTTCTATGGGCTGCTTTTGGCATTAATCGACCCGATGGTAAGCGAACAGCTCCTACAGCTAGAGATATGAGAGAGATTACTATTTATGCTTTAATGAAAGAAGGTGCTTATAAGTATGATGCAGAGAATCATCAATTGGCATTAATTAAAACCGGAGATTTTCGTTCAGCACTTGCAGTTAGTCAGGATTATGTCTATCAAGCTCCTGTTAGTCTTGTTATTGTTGCTGATACGAATAAGTTTGAGGGAGAATCTAAAAAATATGCCTGGGTTGATGGAGGTATCGTATCACAAAACATTAATTTGTTTTGTGCAGGAACAGGATTAGTCACAGTTCCACGTGGTTTTATGGATAAAGATCAATTGCGAGATATCTTAATGTTGAAAGAAGGAGAAGAACCCATATTGAATAATCCCGTAGGTTATCCATTGAAATAAGCACAAAGAATTTTCTCATCCCTAAATACATCTTGTAAGTAGTTATATAAGGTGTAGATGAAGTTATTTCAAGAGGTAATAGTGATTACTACTTTCAAAAAAAAAGGTTCTAAAGCTTGTTTATTTGTTTATTTTTATATCTTTGCTGAACATAGTAGCAAAAAATGAATTTTAATATAGTAAATACAGCATGGTGGTGGCGCTCTCAATTACCCAAAATTGTGAGTGAAATTGGTGTGTATATGCTATAATAAAGAATATTAGGATAAAAATATACAGAAGCCTGTCGTACTCACGACAGGCTTTTTTTGTGCTCAAAAATAAAAATACACAATAATATATCTGAAAATGAAAAAGTTCAATGTCAACAAAGAAGGGTTCTACGGTGAGTTTGGAGGGGCTTATATACCTGAAATACTGTACAACAACGTGGAGAAATTGAAGGAATCTTATCTGAAAATATTAAATGATTCTTCATTTCAAAAAGAATTTAATCAACTATTAAGAGATTATGTAGGACGGCCATCTCCTCTTTATTTAACCCGAAGATTATCAGAAAAGTATGGTTGTAAGATTTACCTAAAACGTGAAGATCTAAATCATACAGGAGCTCATAAAATCAATAATACCATTGGTCAAATTTTAATTGCTCGACGTATGGGAAAGACTCGTATCATTGCAGAAACAGGAGCGGGTCAACACGGAGTGGCAACAGCCACGGTCTGTGCACTTATGAATATGCAATGCGTGGTTTATATGGGAGCAACAGATGTAGAAAGGCAAAGACTTAATGTAGAAAAAATGGAGATGTTAGGAGCTAAGGTTATACCTGTTACAAGTGGTAATATGACGCTGAAAGATGCAACAAATGAGGCCATACGCGACTGGTGCTGTAATCCTTCGGATACTTTTTATATCATTGGTTCGGCCATAGGGCCACATCCATACCCCGATATGGTTGCTCGCTTACAATCGGTAATCAGTGAGGAAATAAGAAAGCAGTTGAAAGAACAAGAGGGGAGAGATACCCCGGATTATTTAATTGCCTGTGTTGGAGGAGGAAGTAATGCAGCCGGTACAATTTATCATTATTTGAATGAGCCTGATGTTCATATTTTATTAGCAGAAGCAGGAGGAAAAGGTGTTGATTCTGGAATGTCTGCGGCAACTATACATCTGGGACGATTAGGTATTATTCATGGTTGTAAAACCTTGATTATGCAGAATGAAGATGGGCAAATAGAAGAACCCTATTCAATTTCTGCTGGATTGGATTATCCCGGTATAGGACCTCTGCATGCTCATTTAGCACAAGTTAAACGTTCAGAGGTTTTGGTTATAGACGATGATGAAGCTATGAATGCAGCTTTTGAATTAACAAAATTAGAGGGTATTATCCCCGCCATAGAATCTGCACATGCCTTAGCGGTTTTGGACAAAAAGAAATTCAAAAAAGAAGATGTTGTGGTTCTTTGTTTGTCAGGAAGAGGAGATAAAGATATGGATACATACATCAGTTATATGAGTAATAAACAAAATACATCAGATGAAAAAGTATAAAATAAAAGTCAAAACAAAAACGTTACTTGCAGATCTACAAACCCCCATCTGTATTTACCTTAAAGTGAGAGATATGTATCCGGAATCAGCTATATTGGAAAGCTCGGATTATAATAGCAAAGATAACAGTTATTCTTTTATAGGAGTTGATCCTATTGCCCGTTTCAAGGTAGAAAATGAAAGAGTAACCTGTACTTATCCGGATAAAAGGACAAAACAAGGGGAGTTATCCGCTGTAAATCCATTGACGTATCAATTTCAGGAATTTATAAAAGAATTTGAAGTTCAGAAAAATGCAGATATTAAATTCAATGGTTTCTTTGGCTATACCTCCTACGATGCAATTCGTTATTTTGAATCGGTAAACCCTATAAATAAGAGAGAGAAAAATGCAGAGATTCCTGAATTCTATTACATCTTTTACCGTTTTATTCTGTCTATAAATCATCTAAAGAATGAATTAACCATTATAGAAAACATTCCGGAAGAAGAAGAAGAAAAAATAGATGAGTTGGAGGCTATATTGGCTAATGAGAATTTCGGGAGATACAAATTTGAAACCATAGGAGAGGAAATCTCTTTGTTGACAGAAGAGGAACATAAAGAAATCATTAATCGGGGAATAATGCACTGCAAACGTGGCGATATTTTCCAAATAGTTCTTTCACGTTGCTTTAAGCAGCAGTTTACCGGAGATGATTTTATGGTCTACAGAACTTTACGTTCCATAAATCCATCTCCTTATCTGTTTTACTTCGATTTTGGTTCTTTTCGCATATTAGGTTCTTCACCGGAAACGCATTGTTTAATTCATAAAAGAAAAGCACAGATAGATCCTATTGCCGGTACCTATTTTCGTACCGGAGATAATGATAAAGATTTGCTTTTAGCTGAAGAGTTACGTAAAGACCCTAAAGAGAATGCGGAACATGTTATGTTGGTTGATTTGGCTCGTAATGATTTGAGTAGAAACTGTACTCATGTAAAAGTGGATTTTTATAAGCACATACAGTTCTATTCACATGTTATCCATTTGGTTTCACGCGTTACCGGAATGGTAGAAAATAATAAGAATAGCATTTCTGTCTATGCCGATACTTTTCCTGCTGGCACACTTTCAGGAGCACCTAAAGTAAAAGCAATGCAACTGATTCAAGAAATAGAGAAACAGATGAGAGGAGTCTATGGCGGATGTATTGGATATATTGGTTTTGATGGTGAATTAAATCAAGCCATAACCATACGTACCTTTTTGAGTAAAGAAAATACTCTTTATTATCAGGCCGGTGGAGGAGTTATAGCTCACTCAAACCCTGAAAATGAAGTGCAAGAGGTGAAAAATAAATTAGGTGCATTAACTAAAGCCATACAAATGGCTACTGAACTATCAAACGTATAAATTCATGAAAATACTTGTTTTAGATAATTATGATTCCTTTACCTATAATCTGGTTCATATGATTAAGGAACTTGGATATAATGATATCATCATTTGTAGGAACGATAAAATAAACTTAGATGGAGTTGAAGCATACGATAAAATTCTTCTTTCTCCCGGTCCGGGTATCCCTTCTGAAGCGGGATTACTCCTTCCTTTGATAAAGAAATATGCATCTAGAAAACCTATACTTGGAGTTTGTTTAGGGCATCAAGCTATTGCCGAAGCTTTTGGCGGAAAGTTAGTCAATCTAAAGAATGTATTTCACGGAGTATCTTCTGCTATCCACATCAATAAACCCAATTATCTTTTCCAACAGATAAACTCAAATCTTGAAGTCGGTCGATACCACTCCTGGATTGTAGAAAGAGAGAGTTTACCATCCTCTCTGGAAATTTTAGCTGAAGATGATTTGGGGCAAATAATGGCTTTGAGGCATAAAAAATATGATGTGCAGGGGGTACAGTTTCATCCCGAGTCTATTCTGACTCCGGAAGGACATCAAATAATTCTAAACTTTTTACAACACGAAAATTAAGTTATGAAACATATACTCAATAAATTATTTGCCCATCAACAACTAACACGAGATGAAGCAAAAAATGTATTATCTAAAATGGCTCAGGGTTTATACAACGATTCTCAAATTGTGGCTTTTATGACTGTCTTTTTGATGCGTAGTATTAGCGTTGATGAGTTTTGGGGCTTTGCCGATGCCATGTTGGAACAAAAGAGCAACTTAGTCCGGTTATCTGCTTATAATCCTATTGATATTGTGGGAACAGGAGGTGATGGAAAGAATACGTTTAATATCTCTACTTTGGCTTGTTTTGTGGTTGCAGCGGCAGGTTATAAGGTGGCAAAACATGGAAATTATGGGGCTACTTCAGTGAGCGGTGCATCTACTGTTATGGAACAACTAGGGGTTCGTTTCACTCGTGATGTCGACAAACTGGAGCAGTCTTTAGATAAAAGTAACCTTGCGTTTCTTCACGCTCCCTTGTTTAACGATACTATGAAAGTGGTTGCTCCTCTACGTAAAGATTTGGGAGTACGTTCATTTTTCAATATGCTAGGACCTATCGTAAATCCTATTCGTCCTCAGCGTGCTGTACTGGGAGTTTTTAATCTCCGGATGTCTCGAATGTATCATTACTCATATCAACAAACAAATATAGATTATTCTATTGTGCATAGTATGGATGGTTACGACGAAATATCATTGACTGATAATTTTAAGATTACAACCCGATTGAATGAAAAAATATATGCTCCGGAACAATTCTCTTTTGTTCGTTACAATCAACAAGCTTTATCAGGAGGAATTAGTCCTAAAGATGCTGCCGTGATATTTAAAAATGTAATTAATAATGAAGCAACTCAGGCACAAAAAGATGTGGTAATAATTAATGCAGCTGTCGCTATTCATACCATTGATCCACTTAAAACCTTACAAATGTGTATCACTGAAGCAGAAGAGGTTTTTAATAACGGAAAATTAAGAGAGACTTTTCAAAAGTTTCTAACACTAAACTCATAAAAACGGAATATATGGAAACCATCTTAGATCAAATAATTGCAAATAAACGCATAGAGATAGAAAAACAAAAAAAAGAAACTCCTTTGCGACATCTGGAAGAGTTGCTTGCCAATACAACTGTAAATACAAAGTCGTTTAGAGAAGCTCTCCTTATTTCCCCAACCGGAATCATAGCAGAATTTAAACGAAAATCACCTTCTCGTAATTGGATAGCTCAAGAAGCAAAAATAGAAGAGGTTGTACCTTTTTATTCGTTGAAGGGTGCAAGTGCTATTTCTATTTTGACTGATTTAGTGTTCTTTGGGGGTGACTTAAGTGATTTAACAAAAGCACATCAATTAACAGATACTCCTTTGTTAAGAAAGGACTTTATCATTGATTCTTATCAGTTGTATCAAGCTAAATTATCGGGAGCAAGTGCCATATTGCTCATTGCTGCTGCACTTACTCCTCAAAAAAACATAGAATTGGCAACTGTTGCTCACTCTTTAGGCTTGGAGGTATTGCTAGAAATACATAAGGAAGAAGAGCTTGATTATCTGAATGATAATGTAGATGTGGTTGGTATTAATAATCGGGATCTTGCAACATTTACCACTGATATACAATTATCTTTCACCTTGGGAAAGAAAATACCTTCTGATTTTTTGAAAATCTCTGAAAGTGGGATTTCTAATCCTCAAACCGTAATAGATCTAAGAAAAGAGGGATTTAAAGGTTTCTTAATGGGGGAGAATTTTATGAAAACAAAAAATCCTAGTCGAGCATTAGGTGAATTTATCTATCAGCTGTTATGAAAATAAAAGTGTGTGGAATGAAATATTCGGAAAATATAGCTGAATTAGAAAAACTACCCATTGATTTGATGGGGTTAATTTACTATCCTAAATCGCTCCGATATATTGGAGATGAAGAGGTTTGTTTAGTAAAGAATACCAAATTAAAACGAGTAGGTGTTTTTGTTAATGAACAGCCTGAAATGATTGCACAGAGAGTAAAAGCCTCTTGTTTAAGTTTAATTCAACTACATGGCCAAGAATCTGTTGGGACCTGTAAAGAACTGAGTCAGCTTGTACCAGTAATTAAAGCTTTTGGTATTACAAATGAAACTGATTTTAGTCAGACTCAACCTTATGAAAAGGTCTGTTCATTTTTTCTTTTTGATACACAAACTTCGGCTTATGGAGGATCGGGTAAACAATTCAATTGGAAAAGTTTAGAGAGTTACAATGGCAATACCCCTTTTTTACTAAGTGGTGGTATTTCAATAAAGGATGTGCAGAGAATAAAAAAAATAAATCATCCTATGTTATATGGGGTTGATCTAAACAGTTGTTTCGAGATTACTCCGGGATTAAAAGACATCAACTTATTAAAGCAATTTATAAAAGAACTAAAATCATGAATAGAATCAATCAACTTTTTCAAAAAAAACCTCACAACATACTTTCAATATACTTCACTGCAGGTTTTCCTCAGATTAACGATACTTGTACAATAATCAAAAATCTTGAAACAAATGGTATTGACTTAATAGAGATTGGCATTCCTTTCTCCGATCCGATGGCAGATGGTGTAACCATACAGAATAGTAGTTCCATTGCTCTGAAAAATGGTATGACTTTGCGTGTATTGTTTAATCAATTAAAAGATATTCGTAAAGAAGTCACTATTCCTTTGGTTATGATGGGCTATTTGAATCCTATTATGCAATACGGTTTTGAGAATTTCTGTAAAGACTGTAGGGCTATAGGTCTAGATGGAATCATAATACCCGATTTACCTTTCAAAGACTATGTAGATGAGTATAAGCCTGTTGCTGATAAGTATGGGATTAAAGTTATCCTATTAATAACTCCTGATACCTCCGAAGAACGTATTTGTTTAATAGATGATAATACTGATAGTTTTATCTATATGGTATCTTCCACTTCGACAACGGGAGCACAAAGTAGCTTTGATGATCAGAAGCAAAGTTATTTTAAAAAGATAAACGCTATGAATCTAAAAAATCCCTGTTTAGTTGGATTTGGTATATCCAATAAGAGTACTCTACAGTCTGCTCAGGATAATTCAAATGGTGCAATTATAGGAAGTAAGTTTATCTCTTTATTAAAAGAGTCAACAGATATAAATGAGGCAGTACTGAAATTAAAAGAAACACTAACTGTTTGATTTATAGTTTTCTGTGATTCTTTGTTATATTCTACAATAAACAGCTCAAAGTGATTATTGGCGTATCTCACATTATGGATTTACTGCAAAATTCGAGGATTTTTTAGTGAAACATTTACCGGATCAACGAAGATTAAAATGGTTGGAAGATAATGCAGAATAGGAGAGTGTGTGGTATCTAAACATATAGGGGTTGGAATAAGAACATTATAAAGAAACACGTCCTTGGAGCTTGACTTTTCAACCATTTAAGGATCTGCTTTTTTATTTCTAACAAAAAAATAAAAAGAAAAGAGGTAGTAGGGGTTTTTATAGCATTTTTCCTCTTTTTGGGTGCTCTTAATATATCTGCGTTTCAAGGCTTGTAAAGGGGGAGTAAGTCGGTCCTAGACCGAGCACCCTTCAGTCCTAGACCGA
>CAZOVL010000049.1:0-20216 GCA_964583185.1 uncultured Bacteroides sp.
AATTAATTAATTAATCTTAAAAATTAGACACACAATGAAAAAGTTATTTGCAATTGTTGCTGTAATGGGAGTCCTTATTTTTGGTTCAACCCAAATTGCTTATGCACAAGAAGATGCTAATGCACAAGTAGAAGGAACAACAGCAGCTGTATCGGCTGAAGAAGGAGGACTTCACAAAGAGTTAAAAGTTAAATTTATTGAGGGTGATGCAGGCTTTATGAGTACTGTAGCAATTGCCTTAATCATTGGATTAGCTTTTAGTATTGAACGTATTATTTATCTTAGCTTAGCAGAAATCAACACAAAAAGATTTATCGCTTCTATAGAATCTGCTTTAGAAAAAGGTGATATTGAAGCAGCTAAAGATATTGCACGTTCAACAAGAGGCCCTATTGCTTCTATTTACTACCAAGGATTGATGCGAATCGATGAAGATTTAGACGTAGTAGAAAAAGCTATTGTTTCTTATGGTGGTGTACAAGTTGGATTCTTAGAAAAAGGATGTTCTTGGATTACATTATTTATCGCGATGGCTCCATCATTAGGGTTCTTGGGAACTGTAATTGGTATGGTTGCTGCATTTGATAAAATTCAACAAGTAGGTGATATTTCACCAACAGTAGTAGCAGGTGGTATGAAGGTTGCTTTGATTACAACTATTTTCGGTTTGATTACTGCACTTATCCTTCAATTATTCTACAACTATGTGTTAACTAAAATTGAAGCTCTAACTACTGAAATGGAAGATTCTTCAATTACACTTCTTGATATGATTATCAAATACAACTTAAAGTATAAAAAATAATAAGCGATTAAGATGAAAAAAACATACATGTTATCCTATTATGTGCTCTATGCGTTATTTGCAATAACAATAGTAGTATTAGGCTTATTCTACTTTGGAGGTCAAGCTGAAACACCTATTGTTGAATCAACAGATGCAATTTCGCAACCAGCATTTACGGATACTCTACTTTATCAAATGTACGGTATGATAGGCTTAACCGTAGCCTTGACTATCCTTGCTTTTGTGAAGCAATTTGCATCAGCATTCAAGGATAGCCCTAAAAAAGCCTTAAAATCATTGACTGGTGGTTTATTCCTAGCAGTAGTTTTAATTGTATCTTGGGCTATGGGGAGCACTGACGCATTGTCCATAGCAGGATATGAAGGAGTTCATAATGTACCATTCTGGTTGAAATTGACTGATATGTTCATCTTCACAATATACTTCTTATTAGGTGCTGCAATAGTAGGCATCATAGCTGGAAGTATTAAGAATAGATTTCATTAATCAGTTGTAATCAAAACAATTTAAAGAAATAAAGAAGAATGGCAAAATCAAATAGGAAAGTACCTGATATAAACTCGAGCTCTACGGCCGATATTGCTTTCTTACTACTTATTTTCTTCTTGATAACAACATCTATGGATACAGACAGTGGTCTTGCTAGACAGCTGCCTCCTCCACCAGAACCCGATCAAGAAGAGGTTGATATAGATATTAAAGAAAGAAATATTCTGATAGTTTTGCTTAACTCACATAACCAACTTATGGTTGGTGGACAACTAATTAATGTCACTGAGTTAAAAGACAAAGCTAAGGAGTTTATACAGAATCCTCAAAATAAGGAAAACTTACCAGAAAAAAGCACTATTAATGTTCAATTCTTTGGTAATGTGGAAGCAACTACTAACCATGTAATTTCATTAATGAATGACCGTGGGACTTCTTATCAAGCATACATTGATGTTCAGAACGAATTGGTTAGAGCTTATAATGAGTTGAGAGATGAAATAGCTCAGTCTCAATGGCATTTAAACTATGAGGATTTGAATAAAGAACAACAGTCTGCTGTAAGAGAAATATATCCACAAAGAATATCTGAAGCTGAACCTAAAAACTATGGAGGGAAAAAATAATGGGAAAATTCTCTAAACAAGGAAAGAAAGAGATGCCGGCATTGAATACATCTTCACTTCCTGACCTTATATTTACATTATTATTCTTTTTCATGATTACCACAACTATGCGTGAAGTTTCACTTAAGGTTGAATTCAAGGTTCCTTCTGGAACAGAATTAGAAAAGCTAGAGAAAAAATCTCTAGTGACCTTTGTTTATGTAGGTAAACCCATGGAAGAATTCCGTAAAATTATGGGATCAGAAAGCCGTATTCAATTGAATGATCAGTTTGCTGAAGTTGCAGAAATTCAAGATTATATTACACAAGAAAGAGCAAGTATGCGAGAAGAAGATCAACCTTTTATGACAGTGTCATTAAAGATTGATGAAGAAACAAAGATGGGTATTGTTACAGATATCAAACAAGCTTTGCGTCAAGCATATGCACTTAAAATCAACTACTCAGCATCAAGAAAAGGACCAGGATCTAATTGATTTAGAATAAATCGAAGAAGATAGATTTTCATATATAATTAAGGGGGCCTCAAGTTGAGGCCCCCTTAATTATATATAAGTTTTAATTATTCTCAAAAGAATCGGCTCTAATCTTAACAGAGTAAAAACAGCTGCTATGTTATATCTGAATTTATCGAAATCAGGTTCTTTTTTACTGTTATATTATTTGATGAAAGGTAAGAAGCAAGTATCTACTATTCAAATTAAGTGAGATAAGGCACTACTAAAACTTTATACAAAAGTTCAATTTTAACCACAATTAAATAGGAGCAAAAAATCAACTATAAAATCTAGAACAAATCATTCAAAAACTTGGCCAAGCGTAGACCGGCTTTTTGGAGCTGATTATTTAGGATAGGACTAACCTTATAAAAATAATGGAAGGACAAGTTCTCTCCCGGTTTAGTCATAGCATATAATTGATCTGCGACTAAATGTGAATCATATAACCAATCTTCTAACGTACCTTCTTGAATCTTCTTTTTCTCTTGCTTATTCAACACATTAAGATGCGTGGCATATTCACTATAGCTATATTTCTCAAAATCAATTAAGCCGGAATCCCATAACGAATGAAGGTTCGTATTTCTATTAAACCAACTGATTTTAATTGCATTACCTCCTCTATCCTCTTCACGCCCCACATGCATTGGCTGATGCAAATCACCGATTAAATGAATTAGAAAAACCAATGCTTCTTGTCTTTCCTCTTTACTATTCTTTTTATTCTGTAATGTACCTTTTAATTGGCTTATTGCACTATATAGGTTTTCTTGAGAAGCATTACATATAGAAGAAATATACTCTTCATATGTACCTCCTTTAGGTGCATTAACAA
Organism: uncultured Bacteroides sp.; assembly: GCA_964583185.1. Lineage (GTDB taxonomy): Bacteria > Bacteroidota > Bacteroidia > Bacteroidales > Bacteroidaceae > Bacteroides_E. The sequence continues at coordinate 3,259 of CAZOVL010000049.1, forward strand.
AATGCCAAATATGAGTGTGATCCCATCGGGAGGTTGTATCAGACTTAATAAAATCAGCCCAATTTGCCCAATAAGACATTTTCTGTTTGTCTAGCAATTTTTTTACACTTTTTCGGGCTTTATGACTTAAATTACGCTCTGCTATTTCTGCAATGGTTCTATGTCCTGTAGTTCCCCATCCAAAAACATTTAAGGAACATATAATTAAAAAAACAACTAATGGTAAAACTCTTCTCATTTTCAACATGTATTCTATTATATTAAAGAGGGTTCTATTTATTTTCCGACTGGGTATATAAATAAAAACACCTATTTTAGATTTATATAAAAAAGATAGTTCCAAATTTTAATCTCATAACCTATATCAAGGTAAGTCTGAAGATTCTTTTTGTATTTTGGAGATCTCTTTAACTAAAATGTATTTTATTGATGATGCATCTGCAGGAATTGGCTCTTCAACCCGTTCCTTTTTAACTTCCAAAACATATTCATACCCTGACTCATAATCAAATCCTTCAATATCAGAGTAAAAAAACGTCCACTCAGTTGCATCACCTTCTTTAACTAAAAACACATCCATTGGAGCAACCCCAACTGCGACTTGTTTTTCTGATGCTACAGTCATTTTTACGGTATCAGAAGAGACACTACATCCTATAAATAACACTACACTAACTATTATTAACCCTATTTTCTTCATAAATTTCTTATCTATCATAATTCAGTTTACAATAATATATTAACGATTGGAAGAGAAGAAAGTTTATTGAAACTAGAGAAGTTTTTCTGCCAACTTCTTCTTCCCGAATAAATCCAACTTCGAAACTAAATTAATCATATTATTATCAGTTATATACATTTCTCCATATTGTTCAACTATCATATATTTTAATGAGACATTAAGCCTATTTAGAATAACCTCAAATTTTGTATCTAACCCTTAAAAGACTATTCTTGTGATGATATTTCGGATATACGGTAAACGTAATGGAGCATCAGCTGTAGATTTTCATAGTTAGAAGAGCACCAAAGGATGTTTTATCAGACACTAATAACTTGGAAAAAAACTCATGATATACAGTTAATCTTTTTCTTTTCTCTACCATCCAAACTGAAATAATAAATTATATATATACCATAAAATATCAAGAGTCTCTTTGTTTTATGCTCTTTCTCCAAATTTATGTAATTCATAATTATTACTTTTTAGTTTTTGAGCAACATTCCAACTAGATTTAGCTTTGTTTGGACAAAACAAAAGGAATGACCTTAAAGAGGATAAGCTTACTCCTTCTCTACACACTTATCAAAGCATCTTCCTTGTTTCAATGAGATGACACAGGAAGGTTTACTTTAATGACAATAAATCTTTCATATTAATTGGTTATAGGTTAGAAAAGCTATTGCTCACTTCTATCAACCACAAACTCCTCAAAGAAAACATGACCATCGGCACTAACACCTTCAATAACAATAGTATATGTTGTTACCGGATCAGCTGTATAAAACTCAAAAGAAGCATCTCCTTGTTTATCAACTAAGACTCTTGGGTTCCAATATATAGTTGAACGCAAATCTGGAGTATCATTATCAAGAAGCTCATTGTTTGTATATACCGGAGAATAGAACTCTACAGTTTGTTGATAGCCTAATGGTTTAATCGACTTTATATTGTCTGAAATAACATTACTATATATGCCTTCCCCTCTCTTTGTTGTAAACACAATTGAAGGACGCATATTTACAACACCTATACCATCTTTCAATACAAAAGCATTCTCAATATCATCAAAAATAAGTGCGTTAAAAACATCATCATCTTCACAAGCAATATCATCTATAATAATTTGAGCCACTTGATTTCGTATCATAACTTTATTTCCTGTTACAAAAACACCAAGATGTGATAATAGAGATGACATACTAGTAATATTCCTTTTCTTGAAATCATCAGAACTTAATAGATTACTACTTAATAATGGAGAGTAATATGAAGAAGTAATTGATTTATTATCTAATCTTTTAGCTGTCACTGAAATTTCATCTAAATCAATCATTCTTATGCCATGATCTAATAAATACATATCATTTGTTTGTTTAATAAAAGAAGAAAAATTGATATTGTCATTAGCAAGAGGCAGAGGTTTTAATTCCATATAATTGTTTTTTTTATATGTATCATTCAAAGTTAATATAGCTCCTTTTTTTTCTTTGTTTGTTAAAGCCTCTAAAATATACAAAGTACTATCAGGATAGTTCAAATTAGACATAATAAAATCACCTTTATCATCAGCTTGAACCTGCTGAACATCTGCTACCCCATTTTTTATAGCTATTAATTTTACCTTTGCCTTTTTTCCGGATTTAAAGTATTTCCCATAGACTTTACCTGAAATTGAAAGGCCTAACTCAGGGTCAAATTTAGGTTTTTCTACTTCACCTTTAAGTACATTAGGAATACTGTATCGCCTCCAGCCTTGAGTAAGCATCAGGTTATCTAAGTCTTTAAAATTATTAATACCATCTGATCTAAAATAATAACTAGGAGATTCTATGTAGCCCTTAACTTCTGAAACCAATAAAAGATGAGATAAAATATTACTACGATGTTCAATCTTTGAATTAAAATTATCAATGACAGAAACAGAAAAATCACCAGGCATAGGTTCGTTATTATAATCAGTTAAATGCATATATCCTTTTATGAGTTCTCTAGCTTTATAATTTTCTTTATCTGTATTAACCTTGACTTTAGGAAGTTGATAAAAGTTCCTATTGAAAATAAGTCGCTCACTAAGTATTACCCTATCAGAAGTATAAAGAATTATATGAGATACACCTAAAGGAAGTTCATGATTCATAAAACAAATGTTTTGTTCAACATCCTCAATCTTTTTATTATATAATGGAACTCCTCTACTATGAATTATAAGATATAGTGGAGTATTCAGTTTGCTGTATATATTTTTCTTTATAGAAACAAAAAGACTGTCATTAATCCAATGAGTAGCTAAAGAACAAGGTCCTATTTTATTGTTTAATATTAACTCCTTGGTCTGTATTTCATTTTTACTATTCTTAATGTCCACAAAATATTTTTCATTTCTTTTAAATAAAAAAGCAAAGCTACCAATCCCCATTTTATTGGTAGTAAACTCCATCAACGCAGATCCATTTTCATCTTTTAGTACCCCCTTTACAGCTTCTCCAAATCCATCCGCATTCACAATCTTAACACCAACTCTTAATGAGTCTTCAAACAAATAATGCCCTCCTTCAGGAAAGAAATTAATATCATAATTTCTTTTCTGAAATGGAACATTCACATATTTAGAATAACTATAACCATTAACATTAAAAGATAGTAAGGCATTTTTTCCACTATATTTTTCTGCATTAAGCAAACAGTGGACATCCTCTAAAGATTCGTGTTTTCTAAATTGTTTGGTATCATTCTCACTAAACTTTAAAAAAGCTTCATTGACAGTGACGTTTACTCCAGAGTATTTATCTGTACAGCTTAAAGTGACGTCTAACTCACTACGTAAATCAAAACTTAAAGACAAATCTATTTTTTCAAAAGAAGGATTCAATACTTTTACCCTTTTCTTGCAATAATAACTTTCTCCTAGATTCTTCATATATTCAGTATATGAACATAAAGTATAATCTCCTTCTTTTTGATTCTCTTCTAAATCTAAATGCCCATAAAACAACCCAAGTGAATCGGATTTTATTTTTATTTTTTGCTCTAAAACACCTAGAGGATTTAACAATTCCACATATAAATATCTACTCGCATTGGCTTGCTTATTAAATATAGCATCACATAGAAAAACACGAAACCAAATTCTCTCCCCAGAAACATAATTAGATCTATCCGTATTTATATAATTTTTTTCTTGAGGATAAACACTTACTTGTTCAACAAATAAACTTGTAATAGAATCCTCTAGAGTTTTTACTTGTGAGAAAAGATTCAAGTAAAAGAAAAGAATTCCTAGTAGAAAAAATATTTTTCTCTTCATTTTTCTATTTTAGAATAGTTTAAACGATTTGATCTGTAATTTCTAAATTAATAAGAAAACTTAAAAATAGAGAAGCAAACCAAATATATAATTACTGAACAAACTTAGCCATTTCTGATGCAGCCAATAAAAAAGCTCCTACACCAAAATCAGCTGTAGTTGTAGCAGAAACATTGTGTTGAGTGGCTCTTTCACCAATAGGTTGAACATACCCAACAGTACCATCTTCTTGTAAAGCCTCCTCAATTAAATAAGTCCAAGCTTTTTCAACCGTTTCAAGGTAATCTTCTTTTTCTAAATAGCCATTGTTTATACCCCACAGATATCCATATACAAAAAATGCTGTACCACTAGTTTCTTTCCCGGGAGCTTGAACCTCATCGAGTAAACTACGCGTCCAATAGCCACCTTCATTTTGACAATTCTTAAGAGCTTGAGCCATTTGATTGTACACCTGAATATATTCTGCTCTATGGGCATCACTCTCGGGTAAATCGGCTAGTACACGGGCCAAGGCTGCGAAAGGCCAACCATTACCTCTAGACCAAAAATCCTTTTTTCCTGCTTCTGTTTTATGTTTAGGATAGATATATTTACCGTCTCTAAAGAATAAAGAATCATCTTCATCAAACATCAACTTTCTAGCAAAAGAAAAATACTCATACATTTTATCTAAATACAAAGGATTATTTGTCACTTTATACAAACGAGTCATCACGGGCATAACCATATAAATACCATCGGACCACCACCAATAATCATTTGTTTCTGTTGACATTTGATACTCCATAACTTCTTTGGCGCGTTGAATCTTAAATTCTTCCGGGCTTAACTGATATAAATCCACATACACTTGAAAACAAGTCTGAAAATCACCAAATAGTACATATTCGTCCGATTCACCGTAGCTATATTTCCATTTTGATTGGTCTGTTTCTTTAGCTCCTTTCCACTCATTATACTCAGCCCAAGCCTCTGAAAAGTCTTTATATTTTTCATTTTTCGTAACTTCATAAGCAGCTAAATTACCGGTATGATATGCCGCTCTATGCCAAAATGAGTTTCCGTGATCTGGATGTAAATTTTGCCAAGTATCATTCACTTGCGTTATTATTGATAGAACTTCTTCGTAGGATGGAAGTTTTGATTCAACTTCTTTCTGAGGTGCATTACCACAAGAGATGAAGAAAAAAGTGAGAGCAAACAGAGTCAATAGTTGGTTTTTCATTATTTATATCATTTTTGAATTATACATAGAACAAAGATTACAATAAAACTATACTTATATGATGTATAATCCTTCAAATAGATATAAAAATCAGTCAGACTCCTGATTTTTTATTAAAATCACATCAAATGGATTGTTTTCATTTCCGGTAGCCAAATCATTATCCCTTAATATTTAATCTGAAAAGCTAATTGAAAACCTTTTTAGATGAGACAAAACCATAAAAAAAGAGGGTGTGCAAAGCACACCCTCTTTTCAGTTTTGTACTTTAAGACAAACTACTCACTTATGGAGTCTATATAATCCAGTTCACCTTGAATAATTAAGAAAATCTCATCAGGGTCAAAACTTCCCATTTCATCCTTCCTTGCTTCTTTCACAATAAAATCAGAAGCAGCCTCTAAATCAATCTCTACAATGCCATCTTCTTCAGGATCGTCTCCTAAAATGCCACTATCGATAAAATACTCATCAAGTACATCTAAAAAATAATACATTTCATCATCTGAAAATTTAGTCTTTAGATCTTGAGGCAGATATTGTCTGATAAATTCTATTGCTTCATCAGTATCATACTCTTTATTCAAAATATCACCTTCCATAATTACAAGATAAAATTTATAATAATCCTTTTATTTTCTCTTCTAGAACAGATTTTTGTGCTGCTCCAACGTGTTTATCTACTAATTGTCCCTCTTTAAAGAAAAGAATTGTTGGAATGTTACGAATACTATATTCTGCAGGTAGCTCACTATTGTCATCCACATTACATTTACCAATAACAACCTGATCAGCAAACTCTTCGCTTAGTTCTTCTATAATGGGGCCAACCATTTTACAAGGGCCACACCATGGAGCCCAAAAATCAATTACAACGGGTTTTTCTCCTCCTAAAAGTTCTTTTACATTACTGTCTGTAATTTCTATTGCCATTTTATTTAATCTTTATGTTTATAATAAATTTAATTATAGTAGTAACAACAATATATATAATGTTGTTCACATATTTAGTTAATCGTAAACGACAAAGTTTCTTCCAACTCAAGAAACTGTAATAACTCTTTATTAATCGTCATACGAACCGGTGAAGAAACTAAAGTTAAATCAATATTATTTTCTGCATCAACAATTTTGAAAAATAATTCACATTTACCCGGATTTTTCTTTATTATGGTAGAAAGCTCTGCAACCATTGTTGTGTTCAACTCATCTAATGGCACATTAATAGTTATTTTTTCTATCAATTCGTCTTTCACATCGGGTAACAACTGTATGCTGCCTACCTTTATTTCAGCATCTCTATTTCCCCAACTTCGCTCTTGACATTTAGCTTGAATATACAAGAACATTCCTTCAGAAAGAAAGCCTTGGTACTCAACCCAATCTTTTCCCCAAAAGGGGATTTCAAATGAGCCGGAAAAGTCTTCTATTTTGGCAAATCCATAAGGACTTCCATTTCGGGAAACTCCTCTACGAACACCTGTAACCATACCTCCTAAGGTTAGATCTTTTCCTAGAAGCAAGTCCAGATTATCTAACTGAGCCATATGTGTATTGCAGGCATACTCCAAGAGTACGGAATAATCGTCCAACGGATGAGCAGACAAATAAATACCCACCAATTCACGTTCCTTGTTTAATCGTTCCAAATCACTCCATTTCTCAGCCTGAGGAATTTCCGGAGTTGCAATATCTACCATACCACTATCGCCAAAAAGAGAAGCTCCGGCAAACCGTTGATCTTCTTGATACTTCACCCCATAACGAACTAAAGTCTCCAGGAACATTTCCCCTTTATCATTTACTGCAAAAAACTGCTCTCTTCTTATTCCGGGGAAATTATCGAAAGCACCCGCCAAGGCTAAATTCTCTACATTCTTACGGGTACAATCGGTTAAGTTTACACGCTGAATAAAATCAAAAATATCTTCAAAATCACCATTTGTCATTCGTTCATCAATGATGGCTTTCACCGCTTTCTCACCCACTCCTTTTATGGCACCTATACCAAAACGAATATTCCCCTCGGCATTCACATTAAATTTGAAAAGACTCTCGTTTACATCCGGCCCCAATACTAGGATACCCATAGCACGACACTCATCCATAAACTTTGTTATCTCAGTAATGTTATTGATGTTTCTACTTAAAACAGCAGCCATATATTCTGCAGGGTAATTAGCTTTTAAGTAGGCTGTTTGATAAGCAATCCAAGAATAACAGGTTGCATGAGATTTATTAAACGCATAAGAAGCAAACTTCTCCCAGTCGCCCCAAATCTTCTCTAAAACTTCGGGTTCGTACCCATTTTTTTTTCCTCCACTAATAAACTTAGGCTTCATATAATTCAACGTGTCATGAAGCTTCTTACCCATAGCCTTACGCAATGTATCAGACTCACCCCTAGTAAAGTTTGCCAACAGACGAGATAGTAACATGACCTGTTCTTGGTAAACCGTAATCCCATAGGTTTCCTTAAGGTATTTTTCCATAATGGGAATATCATACACAATGGGTTTTCGCCCGTGTTTACGATCCACAAAGTCGGGAATATAATCCATAGGACCTGGTCTATAAAGTGCATTCATAGCAATTAAGTCCTCGAAGACTGTGGGTTGTAATTCACGTAGATATTTTTGCATCCCTGCCGACTCAAACTGGAAAGTTCCTATCGTTTTTCCTTCACTATATAGTTTGTAAGTTACCGGATCATCAATAGGTATGCTTTCTATATCTATATCGATACCTTTACTTAGTTTAATATTGGCAATGGCTTCCTTTAATATAGATAAGGTTTTCAATCCCAGAAAGTCCATCTTTATCAACCCGGTATCTTCAATTACTGATCCTTCATATTGAGTAACCAAAAGTTTTTCACCACTATTTTTATCATCTGCTGTACTTACAGGAACCCAATCGGTTATATCATCCCTACAAATAATTGTACCACAAGCGTGAACGCCTGTATTTCTAACATTTCCTTCTAAGAGTTTTGCATACTTAATGGTATCTCTAACCAAGGGATTACTGGAAGACTCAGCCTCCTTCAATTCAGGAACAAATTCAATTGCATTGGGCAAGGTAATTTTCTTTCCGGGAATACGGTCTGGTATTAACTTTGCCAGTCGTTCAGCTTCAGACAAAGGTAACTTTTGCACACGAGCCACATCACGAAGAGCCATTTTTGCAGCCATCGTTCCGTAAGTTATAATGTGTGCCACCTTTTCTTGTCCATATTTATCGGTAACCCACTTCAACACATCTCCACGTCCATCGTCATCAAAATCCACATCAATATCCGGAAGAGAGATACGGTCGGGATTTAGGAAACGCTCAAACAGCAAATCATATTTTATTGGGTCTATACGAGTAATACCCAAACAATAAGCAACTGCTGAACCTGCTGCTGAACCACGTCCCGGACCAACTGAAACATTTAACTCATCACGAGCCACATTTATAAAGTCTTGAACAATTAAAAAGTACCCGGGAAAACCCATAGTTTTCATTATGTAAAGCTCAAACTCTAAACGTTCAATTACTTCATCACTCAAAGGATCGCCATAGATTTTTTTTGCACCGATATAAGTTAGCTCTTTAAGATAGTCTGCCTCAAGCTTTAAACGATACATTCTGTCATATCCACCCAACTGTTCCACCTTAGCCAAGGCTTCACTTTCTGAAAGAACGACTTCCCCTTTCTCATTTTGAGTAAATTCATTAAATAAATCCTCGTGAGAATAGTTCTTTTTATATTCCTCTTCAGAGCCAAAAGAAGGTGGGATATCAAAAGTGGGCATAATAGGAGAATGGTCAATGGAGTAATACTCCACTTTATTAAAAATCTCCATCGTATTATCCAGCACTTCCGGCATATCCTGAAAGATTAAACTCATCTCTTCACGTGTTTTCAACCACTCTTGTTTGGTGTACAACATACGCTCCGGATCATCTAAATCTCTCCCAGTACTCAAACAAATTAGCCTATCGTGAGCCTCAGCGTGCTCTTCACTAACAAAGTGCACATCATTGGTACAGATAACTTTAACATTAAACTCTTTGGCTAATGCAATCAAATCTTCATTTGTTTTTTCCTGAATCAAGAAAGTTTCATGATTTGCTCTGGGAACAGTTGCCTTATGTCGTTGTAATTCTATGTAAAAATCTTCACCAAAGACTTTTTGAAACCACTGAATAGCTTCTTTTGCTTCATCAATTTTATTTTCCCTAATGCGACGAGGAATTTCCCCACCCAAACAAGCACTACTGACAATAAGCCCTTCTCTATATTTTTCCAAGTCTTCACGATCTGTTCGTGGACGCATATAAAAACCTTTGGTCCAGGCTCTGGATACCAACTTTATTAAGTTGTGATATCCCACCTTATCTTTAGCTAATACAACCAAGTGGTATCCTCCTTGATCAGGTCGCCCTTCTTTCATCTCCATACCTCTGGGAGCCACATACATTTCACAACCTATAATAGGTTTAAATAATTGCTCTTCTTTTTCAAGTAACTGCTGTTGGATTTCAGCTACAGCTTGAGCATTGGATTCATCTGCAGAATTTGTTAATTCTTTCAACTTGGATTTCAAATCTTTAATATCTTTTTGAACTCCTTTATTCTGCTTAGATACGTAGTTATAAAATTCTTTCACTCCAAACATGCTCCCATGATCAGTTAGTGCTATTCCCTTCATTCCATTGCCCTTTGCCTTATCGACCAAAGCCTTAATACTAGCTTGACCATCGAGTAATGAAAATTGAGAGTGAACATGTAAATGAGTAAATTGCTGAGTCATATTTTTTTCTCCTAAATATATATCTAAATACTGTTTTGGCTTTACCGGAAATGGCATCCCAAGTAAAACTTAAAAATACAATCTATCTTATTTTCCCGCAAAATAAGATACAAAAAGTTATCAACATTAACCTTTACTATATATTTCAATGAATAATAGTTTGCTGATAACTCAAAATAAACCTACTTTTGTCACATAATTAAACCTTTTATATTTGATGGGGCATATAAAAAAAATGAAAAATACTAAAATACACAATGAAGGAATTGAAATATTAATTGGATCATTTCTTCTGTTTACTGGAATCATCATCTTATTATACCTAGGATTTGAAACCAGAATCCCTTTTTATATCTCACTTGCTGTTTTTTTACCAGTCTACCTCATTATGTTAAACTTCTTCAGATGTCCTGAAAGATTCTATGCTGAAGATACAAAGAAATTAGTTATTGCACCAGCTGACGGCACAGTGGTTGTAGTTGAAGAGGTAGATGAAGACGAATACTTTAAGGATCGCCGCATTATGGTATCCATCTTTATGAGTGTTTTTAATGTCCACGCAAATTGGTATCCTGTAAACGGAATAGTAAAAAAAGTAGAACATCACAGAGGTAGATTTCAAAAAGCCTGGTTGCCTAAAGCAAGTACTGAGAACGAGCGTTCTACGGTTATTATTGAAACTCCTGAGGGTGAAGAAATCCTGGTAAGACAAATTGCAGGAGCTTTAGCACGTCGTATTGTAACTTATGCTCAAGAAGATACCTCTTGTCAAATTAATGAACATATGGGATTTATTAAATTTGGATCTCGTGTAGATGTTTATCTTCCCTTGGGAACAGAAATAATTACCCAATTGAATGACAAAACAATAGGTAATCAAACAGTTATTGCTAAATTAAAATAAATGAGTACTGCAATCACTAAACACATTCCTAACACCATCACTTGTTTGAACCTGTTTGCAGGTTGTGTTGCCTGTGTTATGGCTTTTGAAGGAAAATATATGTTAGCTTTCGGCTGTATTGTATTAGCGGCAATATTCGACTTCTTCGATGGTTTTTTTGCCCGATTACTCCAAGCCTATTCCCCTATGGGTAAAGAGCTGGACTCACTTGCCGATGATATTAGTTTTGGATTGGCTCCTGCTTTGCTCGTTTTTGTTTTTCTTCGTGAAGCAGATTTAAGCTATCCTATTTTTCTGTTAGACATTAAAACCCGACTTCCTTATCTAGCTTTTCTTATTGCTATATTTTCTGCTTTACGCCTTGCAAAGTTCAATATAGATACCCGACAAACCAGTTCGTTTATTGGTTTGCCTACCCCGGCCAATGCTCTATTTTGGAGTTCTCTTATTGCGGGAAGTAAAGATTTTCTGCTTACACACACCAATAGCATCTATATTTTAGTATTAGTTTTTATCTTTTCAGGATTATTAGTAGCAGAAATCCCTATGTTCTCCCTAAAATTTAAGAACTTTACTTGGAAAGACAATAAAACAAAATTCCTTTTTTTACTGGTATCTATTCCTTTAATTATTTTATTCAAACTAACTGGAATAGCTGCTGTAATTTTATGGTATATTATTCTTTCACTAGTTACACAAAAAAAAGAAAAAGTTGGCATAAATTGAATAGCCAATTACTTTCTAAACCCTAAAACAAGGAAAATAATGGGTATTCTATGGCTTATACTCCTAATCATAGTAATTAATCAAATAATAAAATTTATTTATTCATTGACTAGAGTCAGTAGAAAAAATAAAGAATCGAAGTCCACTCATAATAGATGGAATGGACAAACAGAAACTCAACCTAAAAAGAAGATTTTTTCTGACGACGAGGGAGAATATGTGGATTTTGAGGAACTTCCCAAAGACGATAAAAAATAGAATTAACGCTTTGACTTAAAAAAATCCTTAAGCAAGGATGCACATTCTTCGGCTAAAATCCCGGAAGTAATTTCAGTCTTTGGATGAAACACAGAATGGGAATAAGTATGATATCCTTTTTTCTCATCAGCAGCTCCATAAACAACACGTCCTAATTGAGCCCAGGAAATTGCTCCGGCACACATCACACAGGGTTCCAACGTAACATATAAAGTACAATCGGTTAAGTATTTACCTCCTAAAACATTTGCAGCCATTGTAATGGCTTGCATTTCTGCATGAGCAGTAACATCAACCAATGTTTCTGTTAAGTTATGAGCCCGGGCAATTACTTTATTATCGCATACAATAACAACACCTACAGGCACCTCATCCCTATCAAAAGCCTTTTCAGCCTCCTTCAACGCCTGCTTCATAAAGTATTGATCGTCCAACTTCATACTTACCTTCTCATTTCGTGTTCATTAAAAAGGGTGGGATAGTTTTCTTCCATCTCTTTATATATGGCTACTAACAGTGTCTCTCTTAGCCAACGAGATTTACTTTTGATTTTATTTTTTTCCAAGTAATTATCAATGAACTGATATTCCTGTTCATTTAAAAAGCAAGTCAACCTCATCATTCGTTTAGTGCTTGATGGGCATACCTTTTTCTTCTTATTTTTTTCTTTACTATCCATTGATACACAAATTTAAGTTTACTTATTGAATTACATAGCATAAAAGTGTATTTTTGTGTAAAAACCAATGGCAATACACAATGAGCTAGGGAAAGAGGGAGAAAAAATAGCAGAGAATTTTCTTAAACAAAAAGGGTATCACATTTTAGAAAAAAACTGGAAATATGGTAAACTTGAAATAGATCTCATTGCCATGACTTCCACTCATCTTGTAATCATTGAAGTAAAAAGCAGAAGAGATAAACGGTTTAACCAACCTGAAAAAGCGGTTGATAGACATAAGATAAATAGATTAATTATTGCAACGCAAGCATACATTGAAAGGAATGAAATAGACTTGCCTGTACAGTTTGACATTGTTACGGTTGTAGGGTTACACAAGCTCCACACAATAGAACACTTTGAGAATGCTTTCTATTCTCCTATAATGTAGTTTTGATTTGAAACAAAGTAATATGAATAATCAATTAATAATTGAAGAAACAGCATCAACAAATAGTTATTTAAGAGAATTAAGTAGTAAAGAGGAGTTATCTGATTTTTTCTCTGTACGTGCCAATTTTCAAACACAAGGCAGAGGGCAGCGGGGCAATAGTTGGGTTTCTTCTCCCAAAGACAATTTGCTTTGTAGCCTGATTCTCTACCCTACTTGTGTATCGGCTAATCGCTCTTTTTACATTTCACAAATTGTTTCACTAAGCTTAATTCAAACACTTAGTCCGTTTGGTTCAGATTTTTCCATTAAATGGCCTAATGATATCTATTGGAGAAACAAAAAAATAGCAGGGATACTGATTGAAAATCAGTTCTTATCGGATAGTGTGAGTCAATCCATCATTGGTATTGGATTAAATATTAATCAATCCACATTTCCGGCTCAACTATCCAACCCCATATCACTATATCACATCACCGGAACCGAGCACAATATAGATGAATTGTGGACTACTTTTATTCATCATTTAAAAGAGCTTTACCAGCTACTGAATGAAGGTAAGGCAGGACAAGTTAAAATGGAATATCATAATAACCTCTTTAGAAAAGAAGGATATCATTTATATCGTGATGAACACGGATTATTCGAAGCACACTTACTAAAAGTACAACCCGATGGACAACTGATTCTTGTGGACAGAGAGAATAAACTACGAAAATATTATTTCAAAGAAGTTAGCTACATCATTGAATAGTTTGATATAGTTGCTCAATATGTGCCAATGTCTTTTTAACTTCGGATGAAGGAAACCGGCTCAAGACTTTCTCCAAATACTTTTTTGCTTTATCGTAGGTGGGAACCAGTTCACTTAAAGCATTAAAATACTCTTCTCGCTCAGCTTGTGTGTGCTTTTTTTGTTTATTGAAAGAGGAATCTATCTCTTTTCTATTGATTTCAGCCCGAACATAATAATAGTTTCCAAGAAAAATATTCGCTGATAAGTTTTCCGGATCAATACCCAGTGCCTGCTCATAATTAAAAGCCGCTTCATTGTCATTCCCGTTCAAAAGACATCTCTCAGCTTTGGCCAACCACTCTGCAACAGTTAAATCTTCTCCTTTACGTATTGAGGTTGTTTCTTTTCCTAAAGAAAAACTAGTTGCCCCAAACAATAAACAGCAAACCAATAAAGCCAAGTATATCTCCCTACATTTCATACACACAAACTCATTATAACATTCGACTCTTAATCTACAAAAAAACACCTTATATTGTTCAATAAAATCTGTTTTTTTTGACTTCTTTTGGTATTAAAAGGAAAATTAATTTTAGAGTCATCAAATATGGCATTATACATTTTATCGCTTATATTTGTATAAAACAAGCAAATATTATTTTCAATGAAGTATAAACGGATATTACTTAAGCTAAGTGGAGAAAGTTTAGCTGCAAATACTGGTTACGGCATCAACGATGACCGTTTAATGGAATATGCCAAACAAATCAAAGAAGTAAAAGAATTAGGAGTTCAAGTAGCCATAGTTATAGGAGGAGGAAATATTTTCAGAGGATTAAAAGGAGTTAACAGGGGCTTTGACCGAGTGAAAGGAGACCAAATGGGTATGCTGGCAACTGTTATTAACGGATTAGCCATAAGCTCAGCTCTGAATTCCATTTCGGTAAAATCCAGAGTACTAACTGCCATACGTATGGAGCCCATTGGAGAATTCTATAGTAAATGGAAAGCAATTGATTTACTAGAAGCAGGAGAGGTTGTTATTTTATGTGGAGGTACAGGAAATCCTTTCTTTACAACTGATACCGGTTCTTCACTAAGAGGCATTGAAATTGAAGCCGATGTAATGCTCAAAGGAACCCGTGTAGACGGAGTTTATACAGCAGACCCGGAGAAAGACCCATCGGCTACAAAATACGATGAAATAACTTATGACGAGATCTATGAAAAGAACTTAAAAGTTATGGACTTAACAGCTACAACAATGTGTAAAGAAAACAATCTTCCCATTGTAGTTTTTAATATGGATAAACCCGGAAACCTTGGAAAATTAATTAAAGGAGAAAAAATTGGTACTTTAGTTTACAATAAATAATATATTTACTCATACATTATAATAACAAACCTTATGATAGACGTTAATGAGATTCTTGCAGAAGCAAAAGAACAAATGGAAATGACACTTGAATACCTAGATGAAACCTTATCGCGTATCCGAGCAGGTAAAGCTAATCCAAAACTATTGGATAATATTCGAGTAGACTCCTACGGTAGCTCAATGCCTATTAGTAATGTGGCATCAGTAACCACCCCGGATGCACGCAGTATTGTTATCAAGCCATGGGACAAAAACATGTTTCAACCCATTGAAAAAGCCATTATTAATTCTGACTTGGGTATTACACCTGAAAACAATGGTGAAGTCATTCGCATAGGTATACCTCCACTAACTGAAGAGCGTCGTAAGCAACTGACCAAACAGTGTAATGGAGAGGGAGAAAATGCAAAAATAAGTATTCGTAACGCCCGACGCGATGGCAATGAAAAATTAAAGAAAGCACTTAAAGAGGGCCTACCAGAAGATGCTCAAAAAAGAGCAGAAGGTGACTTACAAAAAGTACACGATCAATTTATTGAAAAAATTGATAAATTATTGGAGAATAAAACCAAAGAAATAATGACTGTATAACCCCTTTTTCTTGTGAAAGGTTTAGTCATTAGAAATACAGGTAGTTGGTATCAGGTAAAAACTGACCAAGGCGATTTAATTGATTGTAAAATTAAAGGAACTTTCCGAATCAAAGGGATTCGGAGTACTAGTCCCATTGTAGTTGGTGATTGGGTGGAATTTGAAATTTATGAAGAAGGCACAGCCCTAATTACCCGAATTGAAGATAGAAAAAACTACATTATTCGACGAGCTCCTAATTTATCGAAGGAATCGCATATTTTAGCAGCTAACATTGATCAGGTGCTATTAATGGTTACCATCAATTATCCTGAAACTTCTACAACATTCATAGATCGGTTCTTGGCTAGTGCTGAAGCCTACAGTGTACCTGTTATTTTGTTATTTAACAAAACAGATTCTTACGATGATGAAGAGTTGGAATATATGAAGCAAATGATTGCTCTTTATTCTTACATAGGATATCAATGTCTAGAAATTTCGGCTACGCAAGAAATTGGAGTTGATTTTATTAAAGAGCTGATCAAAGATAAAACAACACTGGTTGCAGGACATTCAGGAGTAGGAAAGTCTACGTTGGTTAATGCTTTAATACCCCAAGCCAATATTGAAACACAAGAGATATCCGAAAGATATCTTACGGGAGTACATACCACCACCTTCTCAGAAATGCACGAATTACCCCAAGGGGGATATATTATTGACACTCCGGGGATTAAAGGTTTTGGTGTATTCAATATGGAGGCAAGTGAAATTGGCCATTATTTCCCTGAAATTTTCAAAAAATCAAAAGAGTGTAAATTTCATAACTGCTTGCATCTGGAAGAACCCGGTTGTGCAGTAGTAAAATCTGTAGAAGAACATTTAATCAGTGAGTCTCGTTATTATTCCTATCTAAGTATGCTTGGAGACAGCCACGAGGGCAAATATCGAACCTCAATCCATCCTCCTAAGTAAAGAACAGAGCTTATTCAAAACAAGAATATCTGGAAATAAAAAGCAGCTTGATCATAATTGTTCAAGCTGTTTTTTCTACATTGAACTCGCTACAAAACATTTATTCATAAGTTGCTCTTTAGCAATATTCAAAATTATTATTCCTCTTTTTCTTCACCTTTGTTCTACGACTTGTAGCGAGGGTGTTTATCGGTCTAGGACCGAAGGCCTGTCGGTCTAGGACTGAAGGGTGCTC
>CAZOVL010000050.1:0-19840 GCA_964583185.1 uncultured Bacteroides sp.
TACAAATATAAGTGTACATTGACACTTATGCAAGAGTTTAATATAAAAAGAGTCGCTTTGTAACTTTATTTAATAAATACAAGGGAGGTAGCTGTGTGTTTTAACCAATCTTTTTCTTTGTATTCTTTTATTACTATATATAAGATTCTTTATAGATGGATGGGATACAGATAAAAACATCTTTGAACATTGATAACATAATAAAAGCAAAAGAGTAGAAAGATTAATATCTTCTTTTCTTTTGCTTTTATTCTATTGAAAATCGAAAAGGTAATTTTCCACCACCTCTCCTACTCTTATTCTATAACAATGGGGTATCCTCTATAAAAATCAAGAATTTTGGCTCTGAATAAGAAATCATACTTTGCTTGAACTTGTTCAGACTGGCTAGTAACATACTTCAATTTAGCTTCATTAAACTCTACAACGGTTGATCTGCCTACATTGTATTTTTCTTGTGCATAATGATAGGCTTCTTTAGCAGCTTCCATCGCTTTTTCTGTATAATCATATTTTATTTGAGAAGCTATGGCACTTTGATGTGCCTGTTGTATCTCTTTATAAAATCCTTGTTTAACGTAATCCAATTCTAAATTTCTATTTAGAATCATCAGACGTGCATCTTTTACACGGTTACGTGTTTGAAATCGATTAAATATGGGAATATTCAAATTAAAACTTAATACCTCGCTAGAGTTATCTCTTAGCTGCCGTTTGAATATGGTGTTTTTTGCTCCGGCAATTCGTCCATAACCGGTACCATAGCTCATACCAAAGCTTAGAGTAGGCCAGAAAGCTGACTGTGCAACTTTTAGTCTGCTTTTCTCTCCTTCCAATCTAAAAGCGGCCTCTTTAATATGAGGCTTAATTTGAATGGCTTGTCTGTAAATTTCCTCCGGAGGAAGAATGCTACTTATATTATCGGCTATGACATCGTCAATATGAGGTTCCTGTATATCGAAACTATTTAGATCACGTAAATTCAAAGCTTGAGCCAAGTCTAAAAGTGAAGCCTCCAAATTATTCTTTGTGTTTTGTCGGTTTAATTCATCATTCGCTAGTTGAGCTTTTATGTCATAAAGTTGAGCCAAAGGCACCTTATCTGCCTCATAAAGTAATCTGGTTTTTTCAACTTGTTCTTTAGTTTGCTCAACTTGTTCATCAGCAATTAGTATAAGTTCTTTTTTAAACAAAACATCAAGAAATAAAGTAGTAACTTGAATCTCTAAGTTTTCTTTTGCTTTATTAAGCCCTTCAACAGCTGCTAACAAATCTAGTTTACTCGCTTTTATTTCATTAGGTATTCTAAGACCTGTAAACAAGGGTACAGAAGAACGAAGACTAAAGTTGCTAGACAAAGAGTTTCTACTCTCAGATATTTGAGTAGCCACGTTGGTGGATCTACCAAAGCTGAAATTTTGTCCAACACCTGCACTTAAATCAGGTAGACGACTGTATTGATTCGTTTTAACAGCTAAATCGGATTGTGCTACAGATACTTCCTGTTGTTTTAAATTAATATTATTCTCTATGGCATATTCCACACACTGACGGAGGGTCCACTTTTGTTGTGCAACCATAGAAAAAGAGATAAATAATACAGTGGCGAAAAGTAGTTTACGCTTCATAATTGATTGGTTTCTTTAATTATTTTTGAGCGTGTAATGCTTTCTTTTCAAAAATCTCATTACCTCGAATTTTCTCATCTAAACTAAGTCCTTCTTTCACTTCCACTTTTATACCATCGGACAAACCAATGCGTATAGGGCGTTTTTCAAAATCCTGTTTTTCCTCAGTAGTCGATTTCAACACATAAACAAAAGTAGAATCTCCTACAAACTCAATGGAGTTCTCAGGAACATGGAGCACGTTTTCAACGCGTGCCAATACAATTTCAGCATTTGCACTATATCCGGCACGTATTTTTATAGAATCAGGGATAGTAGCAGCTGCTTTTATCTCGAATAAAATAGCACCACTCTCCTCTTTTCCTTTAGGTGATATGTATTCCAATTCTGCATCAAAAGTGTAATTCTCCAGTGCACCAATGGATAGCTTAATTGGCATACCTGAATGAACACGTCCTACTTCGGTTTCGTCCAAATCACCAATAAAAATCATATCGGTCATATCGGCAACCACAGCAATCGTTGTTCCTTCATTAAAGGTATTCGACTGAATCACTGAATTACCTACTTTTACAGGTACGTCTAAAATCATTCCTGTAATGGTAGATCGAATTTGTGTATTACTATATTGAGCTGTTTTGGATGACATACCGGTACGAACAATATCAAAATTATCTTCTGCATTCTCCAACTCTTCTAACGCTCTCTTGTAATCAGCTTCCGACTGATCCATCTCTTGGCGGGCAATTACTCCCTTATCGAATAGCATTTTTTGTCGCTCATATTCAGCCTCAATACGTTTTAAATTAATTTTGGCCACATTGACCCGAGATTCAGAACTATTTAAGTCTGTCATTTCCGGTACCACTTTTACAGTAGCAATAATGTCGCCTTCATTCACAAAATCACCGGCTTCTTTTAAAACAGATGAGATAATCCCCGGAATCTGAGGCTTAATAAGCACCTCATCACGAGGAGCCACTTCGCCTGTAGCCACAGAGGTGTTTTCTATGTTCCCTTGTTCTACCTGTACTATTTCAAAGAATGTTTGTTGGGGCTTTGATTTACTCCAAAGCCAAACAAAAGTGCCTATGAATACTGCTCCAATTACAGCAAACACTAGAAGTTTTAGAATCTTTCTCATTATTATATCCTGTTATTATGTTTTCTATTTTCTATCTGGTTATTTTATCTTATTATTCATCTCGTATAGCATCTATAGCTTTAATCTTCAAAGCTCTATAAGCAGGCATTAATCCGGAAGCTATTCCAGAAATCACCAAAATAAACACAGCAGTCGTTGCCACGTTAAATGAAACAGAAGGAGCTATAAAAAAATCATTTCCCTCTGCACCAGACATTGACATAAGAGAGCTGACTCCCTCCAAAAGTAGAATACCAACAATAAATCCTAGTATTCCCGATATAGCAGTTAATACAAAACTCTCACTCACAATTTGTGCTACTATGGTATAGGGCTTGGCTCCTATGGCTCTTCTAACCCCAATTTCACGTGTCCTTTCTCTTACTGTAACCATCATAATGTTACTGATGCCTATTATACCCGATAATAAAGCACCAATACCCACAATCCATATTAAAAAGTCTACTCCTAAAAACAAATTATTAAACAACTTAAATTGTTTTTCAATATTAAAAGAGTGTAATGCTTTAGTATCTTCGGGAGCAATATGGTTAGACGTTTTTAAAATTGTTGACACCTGATCCTCAACTACTGAAGCCGAAATGCCCGGTTTGGCTGTACAAGCCAAAAAATGCACTATTTCTCCTTGATTAAAGGTTAGCTGCATTGTACGGAAAGGAATAAAAATACTCTCTTCCGGTCGTCCTCCAATAGAAGCTTTAGATTTAGGACTAATAACCCCAATAACCTGAAAGTAAATTCCATTTAATCGTATGACTTCACCTATTGGGTCTTCACCTACTTTAAAAAGTGTTTCATAGACTGTTTCACCAATAACACAAACCTTTCTTGTTTCTTGATTGTCCAACTGATTAATTAAACGGCCTTGCAATAAATGCATCTGTTCAATTTGAAAGTGTTCTCCATAGACTCCACGGTAGCCATACGATCCGGACTTCATTCCCCTAACCACATTTTTATCTCCTCCTCCACCAAATAACATAGGAGATATTAAATCTGCAGTATTTGCACGTTCTCTTATTAAATCAACATCTTTATTGGTTATATTCCACCATCTTCCTTTACGAAACCCTTTATAGGCTACACTTGTACGCCCTGAGCTAAAGAAACAAGAGTTTGAAGCAAAACCTTCAAAGTTTTGTAAAATCCCCCCCTGAAAAGCATTTCCTATACCTATGAGAATGATAAGCATAAATAACCCCCAAAACACACCGAACCCGGTTAAAAAACTTCTTAACTTATTTCGGGTAATGGTAGCCCATATTTCACTCCAACTATCTAAATCAAACATCTCTTTTTTTATTATTCTGCTCTCATTGCTTCAATAGGACTCACTCGTGTTGCTTGTATAGCTGGGATTAATCCGGCAACTACACCACATAAAATTAAAAAGAGCGTAGCTAATATCACCGTTAATAAATCTACTGTTGGATCTTTAAACATTGTAGTTCCATCCGAGGGCATATTATCTACAAGAGAAGACACCCCTTCGGTAATGGCCACCCCTATTAATATTCCTACATAACCGGCTAACGTAGTAATCATAATAGACTCCAAAATGATCAATTTCAATATGGATATAGGTTTAGCCCCCAACGCTTTACGAATGCCTATTTCACGGGTACGCTCTTTCACAGTAATCAACATAATATTTCCCACCCCAACTATTCCGGCCATTAAAGAAGCTATACCAATAACAATAACCACCAGTGTTATGGCATAGAACATACCTTGCATTTGAAGGGAGTCTTTAGCTGTATTCCAAACATAGAGAGCAGATAGATCGGTAGGCTCAAAATGTTGTATTTTGCCTATGGATTTACGTAAATCCTTAATAAACAAATCATTCTTCTCTTCTGTATTCAGGTTGCGTACAGTAAAGTCTATTCGATGAAAACCATAGCCAAAACTGTAGAGAGTTTGAGCTGTTGTAAAAGGGATGTATGCAGGTGGATTACTAGAGCCTTCTTCATCTTCGTAAATACCTACTATTTGATAGGTCAGATTATCTGCAATTACAAACTTACCCATAGGGTCTTCTTCAGGAAAAAGCACCTTGGAAATATCATTATTTATTACAATAATTTTTCGCCGTTGTTCTATATCAATTTTGTTGATGAAACGTCCATCCGAAATTTTAATGTCAAAAATCTTCGAAGCATCCGGTGATACTCCATTAAGACTCCATGAGCCGTATTGATTACCATAAGACAGAGTCACTGATTTTCCCACTTGAGCTGAAATATATTCCACTTCAGGCACTTGATTGGCAATAAAATTATAAACTTTATTATCAAATTTAATTCTGCGTACAGCCGGCATCCCTTTATAGGGCATAGAGGTCCATCCGGGAAAAATAGTTACCGTGTTTTGAGCACGACCCGAAAAGTTGGATTGTACTCCATTTTTAAGACCATTTCCTGCTCCTAACAGAATAATGAGCATTAATATACCCCAAGCCACAGCAACACCCGTAAGGAAGGTCCGTGCTTTATTCTTCTTTATAGTAGATGCTATTTCTCTAAACCAATCAAAGTCGAACATTTGTCAATTGCTTCTTGAGGTGAATGTTGATGAACATCAATGGAACCTATGATACCATCTTTTATATGTATAACTCGATCGGTAATATCTGCAACAGATTGCTCGTGAGTAACAATAATCATTGTTATTTTGCTCTCCATATTAATCTCTCTCAAGAGTCGCATTACTTCACGAGAAGTTTGACTATCAAGTGCTCCTGTGGGCTCATCGGCCAATATAACTTGTGGTTTAGAAATTAACGCTCTGGCGATGGCTACACGTTGTTTTTGTCCTCCGGATAACTCATTGGGAAGATGATATGCGTGCGACTTTAGTCCCATTTTATCTAGAAGATTCATTGCTAATTCATTCCTCTTCTTTCTTTTAACTCCTTGATAAAATAAAGGAAGAGCCACATTTTCCATTGCATTTTTAAAAGAGATTAGATTAAACGACTGAAAAACAAAGCCTATCTTTTTATTTCTAATGGTAGCGGCCTCATTTTCAGATTGTTTTCCAATTAATATACCATCTAAATGGTAAGAACCTGAGTCATAACTATCCAACAAGCCCAACACATTCAACAACGTGGATTTACCTGACCCTGAGGCTCCCATAATGGATACAAATTCTCCTTTCTCTATCGATAAGTTAATGCCTTTTAATACGTGCAAAGGCGAAGCGCTAAAGTATGTCTTATTTAAATCTCTTATTTCAATCACTGTTGCGTTTGTGTTTACATTTTTTCAGAAATATTGCATCTTTCATAACAAATGTAGTAATTTATTATTGTTCAAATGACAAACATTCAAACAATATTCTAAAAAATAATCTATATATACATTAAAGAAAGATAAACTTTAAATAAAAAAGTGCCTTGATGTTACTTTTCTTATTAGATCAAAAATAAAAAGAACATAATGTGGTACTACACTACTCTTTTGTTCTTATTTATTTTTTGCTGTAGCTTATTAACCTGTTAGTTTGGAATGCAGTAATTATTAAAATATTCCACTATTTTAATGTTCTTTTCTTACCCCGCTCAAAATGCACAGAAGGCCTATTTTGTCGGTCCTAGACCGAAGGCCTGTCGGTCTAGGACTGAAGGGTGCTCGGTCTAGGACCGAGGGGGCTTGGGTCTAAGACCCCCTTAATTAAAGAAGTCAATCTTTTGACTTTTAACAATGTTTTATCTTAACTTAATCATAAATTTAAAAGGAATGGCTTACTTTAAATTTGTCAAGGGAGTTGTTCTCTTAATTTTAGAGATGAGAATAACCCAATCTTGCGATTAAAGTTTAAATAAAGGAATCAATGACAAATAAAAAGAAGATTTTGTTCTTTCTTGTTCTATTCTTGGTTGTGTCTCCTTGGAATACTTCTGTTGTTGCTCAGAACAAGAATGCTAATGAGCATATAGGCAGTTTGATTAACCAGAACAACCTTTTTGAATTGAGTCGTGAGTATCCTAAACATCAACACACCATAGAACCAGCCTTAAGTGTATTGACAGAGGTATTACTTTATAATGCTAATAACCAAATAGATAAAGCACTAGATGCTATTAAGGATTTAGTTACAAACCACCAAGAGCTAGGCTTTAATCCTGTTATGAATATGATTGTTCTATGGGGGAAACTCTTAATTAAAAAGGGGGATTATAATGAAGCCTATCAATTAATTGATAATCAGCTAAACAATCCGGTAGTTCAAGAGTATGCATCGAAAGAATTGCTCTTACAAATGAATAATGTCCATACTCAAGCAAAAGCATTAAAAAACTGTCCTAAGAGTCGCATTGAAAGAGGTATTTCTGATTGTGTTATTCCTTTGATTGATGGAAATCAAATTCCCGCAAAAGTAAATGGTACAGAGGCGTTATTTATTTTCGATACCGGAGCGGATGGACCGGCTTTTGTTTCTAAACAATTTGCTTTAGAACATCGAATAAAGATTTTCCCCCAAGTTATTGCAACGAGTGGTACTGTAAAAACAGGTGAAACAAACATTGGATTCATTGACAGTTTAGAGATTGGGAATGTGGTTTATAGAAACTTTTGGACTTTAGTTTCTCCTGATAATAGAATTTTCCACAACGATACGGTAATAGCTGAAGTTGATGCTGTTTTGGGACGTCATTTTATGGACGACATTGGGGAAATTCATTTTCTTCCTACTGAAAATAAAATTATTTTTCCTCTTACACCTTCGGTTAACGAAGTGAAAAAAAACATTCTACTTATTAATGGACAACCTTATATTGAAGTGTTTATTAATAGGAAAAAGTACCCCTTGCATTTAGATACAGGTGGAGGAATTGCATTATACCCCAATTATTATAAAGAAAATAAAAGTTGGGTTATACAACACGGGGTAGAAGACACCTTAGGAATGGGAGGTTTTGGAGGTTCCAAGCGATTTCCCATCTATTCCATTCCTTCTATGAAGATTTCTATTGCAGGTATTTCTACTTTATTAGAAGATGTTCCTGTTTTCATTGGTGATGATTTTAATTTTGCCAAAAACAATTATGGAATGTTGGGAATGGATGTATTAAGCCGTTTTTACAAAGTAATTTTCAACTTCAAAGATATGTACCTAAAGATAGAACGCTTATAAAATCAAAAAGACCCTATTCATTTAAAGGAACAGGGTCTTTTCTACCTATTGGAATAAAGTACATCTATCTGTTAAAATGTACTATCTTTTTAGTATTATCTGAAAACTCAATATCTACTCTTGTCTTATCCGAAGAAACAGAGATATTTTTAATGGGATTGAGTTCTTTCTTTGTAAATTTCTTTCCCCCTTTTTTCCAGAGCTGTAAGGTTATGTAGATTTCCTCTTTCTCTATCTTGTCTTTTAGGTTAATGGTAGCACAATATTCACTAACAGGATGTAAGCCTGAAGGGGTAACAGTTTCAATATCCCCACTCCACCCAGAAAGAGGAATCATAATTAATTCATAATCATCATTTGCAATGGACTGATATTTCTTCTTGTTTAGGGTATAATTGTTGCCTTTTACATTTTCACCCTTCAGATCTATGGAATAATGACCTAATCGCATTTCTGTATTTACAGGTGTAGTTACTTTATCTACCCTTAATATTCCATTAGGAGTTGGTATATCTGCTAATTGAAATTTAATATCTTCATTGGTTTCAAGTACAGCATCTCTTCGATAGATGCCATTCTCAAAGTTTTGAAAAGTATATAAACGTAAGACTTCCCATTGGTTTTTTGCATTTTTTATGGCATAATTCATTGATACCTCACCATTAGCTCCATCGGCCATCCAAGGAAACTCGGTATTGTAAGCTAGTTTGTTATAGTTTTCAGTACTGCGAAACTTTTGCCAATCGTTTGCCACCTTTTCGTGACACCAGGAACGCATTTCAGCAGCTCCACTATTTGGATAATTGGTGATTAATAGATTAGAGCCTTCCTGAAATTTATTATAAACATACCCTTCTTTTAATTCACTACCCCAAGGTCCTTCCGATTCAACTTCTGTCCAAAACGGACTGTCTTTGGGTAACAATAAACCGAGAAAGGCTTTTCCACACCAATAAACACTACCCCGACAACTGTAAATTTGTACTGCCGGTTCAAAAGCACCATAAAAACCTAATGTAGGCACATTATCCTCTAAAAAATCAGGATTTTCCAAGAACTGCAACATTGTGCTTGAAGCAATTTGCCTAAACCAACCATAATTTATGGAGGAATCGTTTAAGAAGCCTGTAAGAGGAAAAGGAACTACTGCAGCAAATCGGTAGCAGATACTTCGTCCCCACATATTCATCTTTCCATCCTTATTAAACATATAAGGATAGTTGTTTACCATATCCGATAAATTCGACATAAATTGTTTGGCATATTCAGGGTAGTACTTCTCTCCATAGAGTTGTGCCCAAACCGGACCATACATTTGGAAAGCCCACATACTGTAATAATCGTACGCAGGAGCATCGTTATACCATCCTTGCCCTCTATAAAAGGCTAATGCTTTGTCTAAGTTTTCTAATAATAGTTTTTCATTTACTTGATAACCCTGATCTTTAAAGAAACTAAGAACAAAAATATTGAAAAATCTCCAATTGGAATTAATAGTAGGTCCATCACCGTAACTAATCATAGTTTCGGCTAACCGATCTTTTTGCTCTTGTGTAAGAGGTTCCCATAGAATATCAGGAATAATGGACAACGAAATAGCCAAAGCACCAAATTCCACTAAAATCTGACTAGCTCCACCTGTTCTCTTTTTGATGAAACTAGGACTATTTGGATTAATTAAATTAAGTATTTGGTGTCGATAATAATCGGCCACCTTAATGTTATTGTAAGTCAAATTTGGCTTTTCTTTCAATAATGGAGCTGCAATAAACAAAGTACGACACAGCCCCTCCAATTTTTCAGTAGGAATTTGTTCGTCATTAATCGGATATGTTTTATCGTGCTGTTTAGGAAACTTCATAGCATCATCCAAAGTATGTATGTAACTAAAAGCACCTTCTAATAAATAATCGGCCACATCAATCCAATGTTGCCTAGTCATACCGGTATAAGGACTTAATTTATAATCGGGCTGATTAATGGTAAAAGTCTTTTTAACTGTATCCTTTGCTTTAGCTTCAAGGAAAGAAGAAAAAAGGAAAAGAGAGATTAAAAGAATTCCAAAGATTTTACTTCTCATAATTAATTAGATTTATGATGTATATTTAAATTACATTTTTTGCAATTATACGCAAAGCAAATCTCTAAAAAAAGTAGATAATAGAGGTTGATAAATGAGTTATTTATGTAGAGAAATAAAGCAAAAAAGAAGAAAACCCTTTTTTACACCCTAATAATAACAAGAAGAAGGATTATTTCTTTGCTTTTCGTTGGATTCGTCTATACACAAAGAAAAACCAAAGAGGCAGTATAATACCCTTGCAAAGAGTAGAAATAGCTATGGCCCACCACACTCCCATTATACTTCCCATAGATGTAGCTAAATAAATAGCTAAAGGAATACGCAACAAATTAAAAGTCATACTAATTACGGCAGGTTCAATGGTACGCCCTATTCCGTTAAACATTCCCTGTGAAGTTAATTCTAACATTAAAAATAATTGAACAGTTCCCATGGCAAACAAATACTGTGCTCCGGCATTCATGGCATCTTCGTGAGGAACAATAATTCCGAATAGTTCTCTGCCATAAAAAATAAACGCCAGACTCACAATAACACCCAATGCACCAAGTATCTTAAGAGTATACTTGTATGCCTGTACACCACGATCCATTTTATTGGCTGCAAAGTTTTGTGCCACAAAAGCAGTAAGAGCAGTAGAAAACCCTTGTGATGTATTCCAGGTTATAGCTTCAATTTGTCCCCCTGTAGTTTGCGACATCATACCTAAATGTCCTCCGTGAATTGAGGCAATACGTGCTAACGTAAGATTGATTATGGCATAAATACTATTCATAATGGAAACGGGAGTACCTAAAAATAAAACCCGTTTTAGATAAGGCTTCTTCATAGATATTAAAAAGGGGAAAGGGCCAATAATACTTCCTTTAATTCGTATTTGATAATAAAATAAAAGAAAAACGGCAAACTGAGAAATCATCATTCCTACTGCAGCTCCGTGAAATCCCATATTAAAGCCAAACATAAACAGGGGATCTAGTGTCATATTTAATGCCAATCCAATGGCATTATTTTTAAAAGGAATGGTACTTCGTCCGGAACCATTGTATATACCCGTGAAATTATAGGATAGAAACTGTAAGGGTAAAATTAAGACTACCATACGTAAAAAAGTTACAGCTTCTGCTGTTGTTTGTTCGTCCAATTTAAAGAAAGAAAGTAAAGGATGTGCAGCAATAAATAAAAACAAAGCCCAAATAACCCCAATAACAACAGCCAATGTGGTGGCGTGAGATGCAAAGATTCTGGCTCGTCCCATTTTTCTGGCACCTATGGACTGCCCTACTGAAACCTCTACCCCAATCATTGACAAATAAGCAATGGATGAAGATAACCAAAGAAGCATTCCTATTCCACCTATAGCCGCTTCATAACGCGAAGCATTCTCTCCTAAACGCCCAATCCAAGCCATTGCCATAAGTGTATAGGCCATTTGCAAGAAGCTGGTTCCCATCAAAGGGAAAGCCAATTTCAATAATGTAGGTAATACTTTTCCTTGTGTTAAATTGGATATTTTTATTGACATAATTAGTATCTAAACAATGAGTTGAAAACTAGAATCTGCTACATCAAAGCAGAAAGTACACAACAATCTGAGTTGTTTTTTGTTTGATGAGTGTATAAAGATTCTCTATTTTTACGCAAAATTAGAAATTAAGAAAGAATGAATGAAAAAATTAAAGGAGGAATAACCGTATTTTTAGGAGGATGTAGTTTTGGTGTTCTTTCAACGATTGTGAAATTGGCTTATGATCAGGGGTATAATGTGGGACAAATTACCGGAACACAGAGTTTTTTAGGTGTAGTTATACTTTGGTCTATTTATTTACTTCAAAAATCCTTTAAACCACAAAGTGTCAAAATAAAAAACAGAGAAGGACAAAACAAACGTACTCCACTATGGAAAGTGGCTGTAGCAGGTTCTTTCACCGGATTAGTAGGTATATTTTATTATAACTCAGTACATTATGTTCCCGCTTCCATTGCAATTATATTATTAATGCAATACTTATGGATTAGTATATTAATTGAATGGATTTGGTTCAAGAAAAGGCCTCACAAAATGCAAGTTATTGCTGCAGGGATTGTATTTATAGGAACTCTTTTTGCAGGAGGTGTTTTTAGTGATAAGGTAGAAACACTCAACATGAAAGGTCTTGTCTATGGCTTTTTAGCTGCCATTTCCTACTCCATATTTTTAATGACTAGTGGAAGAGTAGGTAATGAATTACCCGTATTTAAGAAAAGTGCACTAATGATTACCGGCTCTATGGTATTAACTTGGATTATTTTCCCTCCTTTATTCTTAATTGATGGAACTTTTTTTAATGGTTTATATCAATGGGGATTAGCTTTAGCTTTATTGGGAACTGTAACCCCTCCTCTGTTCTTCTCTTCAGGAATTCCTCGTGTAGGTGTTTCTTTAGGTGCCATTTTAAGTGCATCAGAATTACCTGTGGCGGTTACATCTTCTTACTTTATACTTAAAGAAGATGTTCAGGCTTTGCAGTGGCTTGGTGTATTTCTTATTTTAGCAGCTATCGCTTTAACCAACCTTAAAGTCAAAAAAGTAAAACTTTAAACCTTTGTTTTTGGATATTGTATTCAAATAACAGAAAAGCAAAGAGACTATTCTATATTAACCTAGGGGGTAAGAAGAACAGTCTCTTTTAATTTATAAAAATGCATAAAGAGTGAAAAATTAAAAGTTTAGTAGCTTAAGCGAAGTCCTGCATTTATGTCAAAATTAAAAGGACGATCACTACGTATGGTTTCAAAATCAGAACCATCTTTAAAGTAATAAGCAACTCCGGGCTCTACATAGAAACCTATATGTTTTGAAATATTGATTTGTGCACCTACAGCTCCCGAAACGGCAAACTGTAACTTATTATTAGTAACCTTTTTTCCGGCTTGTTTACCATATACAGCACGTTCTACACTCCCTCCCGCTGATGCATAGAGTTGAAATCCTTTGTATCTATAAAAATCATAATTCAAATGCACAGGTATACCTAAGTAGTGAAACTTTTGAGAAAACTCTGTTTTTTCCTGTCCCCCTTGAACTTTGATGTCAGAGGATAGTAAAGTATAAGTTATACCGGTAGATAAGGATAATCTATCGGTGAAATATTTCCGTACAGAAACCCCAAAAGTTATGGGTTGATGATGTTTATATTCCAAAGCATCATCGGACATACGATAAGCTTTACCTTTAATCATAATAAGCTTTTGATCCATTGTTGCAGCCATACCATCCTCTAAACTTTTCACCTCATCCTCACTCATTACCAATGTGGAAAGAGGAGATATACCATTTGCCGATGGTCCCATATCATTTGCCATTAGCCCCGCTGATCCTGCAGCTAATCCCATACTCCAGTTTTTCTTTTGTTTTGATGAGCTACTTGTCGTAGGAATATGTAGTTTGTCTGAACTGGAACGTTTTCTGGTTTGTGGTTGTACAGCAGTAGCTTCAGAACTCTTTTCTTTTTCCGTAGAAGGTTCAATGTTATTTTCAGAATAAAGTTCTGAAGGATTTAGACTTATAGCATCTACATCTTCTTTATTATCAGCAACTGCCGATGTTTGTTCTTCTAGAATATTTTTCTCTTCTATGGCAACCTGAATTGTCTTAAGTTCTTCTGATAGAGAACCCAAAGAACCGGTTTTACTTTCAATTGTTACAGCTTTTGCTAAAACAGTTGTATTTTCTGCGGTAGGAATTAAATCAGTCGATTCTAAAGGTTCAGAAGAAGAAGGAAGGACATTCGGTTCCGATTCAATAATTGCTTTTTGTGCTACATTGGGTAGGTCAGTTTCAGGCATAGTGTCTACCAAAAACCAACTACCTACTCCTAATAATATAGTAATAGTAGCTGCCACACCAATATAAGCCCACCTTCTAATTGGAATCACCTTAGGTGCTGCTGATGCCTTCAAGCTTTCTTCCAAACGTTCCCATCCTCCCACAGGAACAGTTTCAGAATGATCTTCCAATTGATCTTTTAAAGCTTTAAGCCATAAATCTTTATCATCTATCTTCATAACTTCTCACTTTATATAATAAAAAGCTTCTTTACCTATTCTCATCTAACCATCTATTGATCTGATCGGCTAATGAACATCTGGCTCTATATAATTGAGATGCAGATGATTTCTCATTAATTCCAAGTAAGTCTGCTATTTCTTTATGCGTTTTATTTTCTAATACAAAAAGGTTAAATACTGTTCTATATCCCTCGGGTAACTCAGCAATAAATTTCATAAGTACCTGATTGGGTATTTGTTCCATTTGTTCTGCTTCCACTTCTTTTTCCGGGAGCTCTTCAACTAAAACCATTTGGTCATTGCGTTGTCTTTCTCTTAAATATTGCAATGCCATATTTACCATTATTCTAGACATCCAAGCCCTCAATGACCCTTCTCCACGCCAAGTAAATTGATTTATAGCCGAGAAGATTTTAATAAACCCATCGTGCAACAAATCTTCCGCTGTAGCTCGCTCCCCTACATAACGTATACAGATAGCCAACAACCTTCCCGCATAAAGCTCATAAAGCTCCTTGCGAGCAGTATTATCTCCCTGCTTACATTTCTCTGACAGCTCAAATTCTTCCATTCTTGCTTATGCGCATTTACTTATTAAATACTGATTGATGTAAAATACTGCATTACTAACAATGCTTTATTATTCGTTTTTGATTTTTTAACAAAACCTCAAGCAATACAAACGCTATATCCGCGTTTTATGGTTAGAGGAATCAATATTAACAAAAATAGATTATATTATAAAACTAAACTCATTTAAAGTATGAAAAATATTAAAATGTTCTTTACCGTGCTCCTAATGCTCACTTTAACTATTGGAGTTACTTCGTGTTTGGATGATGATGACAATAACTGGCAACAAATTGTTGCAACTTTTAGAGTGGTAGATGATAGTGATTATTTCTTTGAAATAGAAAACAAAGGAAAAATAGAAAAAATGCACCCAGGAGATAGAAATAATCCTAAAAGACCTGATTTACCCGATGGTCAACGTGTAATTGTTTATTTTGAATTGTTAGAAGAGAAGGTTCCCGGCTATGAATACAATGCTAAAATATATGGTATTAATGAAATTCTAACCAAAAACATAATTCCTATTACTGAGGCTACTAACGATAGCATTGGAAACGATCCGATTGATATTGTTAACTCCAGAATAAGTTTAGATAAAGAGTTTATCCATATGAGCTTTCAATATAACCATATTAGATATTCACAGACGAAACATATGTTGAATTTAGTTATTGATGAAGAAAGTCCGGAAGATGAATACATCAATTTGGAGTTTAGACACAATGGTTATGATGAGTTAGGACCTGATGTAGCGGTAGGTTTGGTTACTTTTCGCCTAGATAAGGTTGAAGAGCAACTGGAAAACAAAAAAGGGATTAGAATTACTTATAAATCCATTAATAGTGGAAATAAAGTAGTTGAACTTTCGCTATCAGAAGAAACTCAAGTGAAACCGGAGACAAGAATGGGTGTAGAAACCATAAAATAATTTACAATAAAAAAGAAGTAGAAATACTTCTTTCATTTGTTTTTATTAGTAATAAGTTTGTGTTTGTAAAATGTGAAAAGCAGGTATCTACTTTAGATATCTGCTTTTATTTTTATTGGATAATTGCCTTGGAGAAATCAATGCATTATCTTAAATAATAATTCTTTTAATATCTCTCCATTAGAGGTCGAGGCATTATCTATTCCTTTGGCTTGTGCATCAGCATACCGAATATCGCTAATTATATTCATTGTTTTAGTTCCCGAAAAACGTCTCATTCCTTGCATATAGTTTTTTGCTTGCCATTCAAAACGCAAATCTAACATCTCAGCAATCCCCCTTTCATTTTTAACAGGGGCATAATAGGCTAACATTAAACTTGAAAAATAATTAAACAAAACAGTCAGTGTGGCTTGTATAGGATTACTATTGGGGTTATCATTAAAGTACTTAATGATTTGATTGATTTTAAATACATCGCCTGCTATAATTGCATTCTGCAGTTCAAAATTGTTGTATTGTTTGCTTATACCAATATTGCGTTCTACTACATCAGGAGTTATTATTTGTTCTTTTCCGGAACAGACAATTAAAAGCTTATCTAGTTCACTGGCTAAACGACTTAAATCAGTACCTATAAAATCGCCTAACATAGCAGAAGCCTTACTGTCAATACGTACACCACGTTGTTTTACATAGTTCGAGATAAAACCGGATAAATCTCTTTCTTTTACTGCAGCAGATTCAAATAAGACGCCTTGCTTACGAATTAAATTTGCAACTTTCCGACGCTTATCGAGTACGCCATGTTTATGGCAAAACACTAAAATGGTACTAGGTGCAGGGTTTTGCAAGTAATACTCTAAATTGTCTACATCTTTTATGTTCTGAGCCTCTTTTACTATGATTACTTGATATTCTGACATCATAGGATAACGTTTGGCTGCCGTCACTATAGTAGCCATATTGGTTTCCATACCGTAAAAAACAGTCAGGTTAAATTCTTTCTCCTCTTCTGTAAGAATATGCTTTTCAAAAAAATCAGAAAGCTCATCGATGTAGTAACTCTCTTCTCCCATTAAATAATAAATGGGATGGTATTTCTTTATGCGTAATTGAGATAAGACATCGAAATAAGAAGTTTGTTCTTTAGCCATAATTTACCAGTCAAACTTTAAGTGACGTACTGTTTTCTTTTCATCAATAATCATACGTAATGATGCAATGCCAATGGCTAAGTGTTCTGAAACAAACTGATTCGTTACAACCGAGTCACTCTTGTCTGTTTTTACTCCTTCCGGAATCATTGGCTGGTCGGAGACTAAAAGCAATGCACCTACTGAAATGTGATTAGCAAACCCCACACTAAACAGTGTAGCTGTTTCCATATCAACAGCCATGGCTCGTGTGGAACGTAAGTAGTCTTTAAACCGATTATCGTGTTCCCATATTCTACGATTGGTAGAATATACAGTACCGGTCCAGTAATCCTGTCCATGGTCTCTAATAGCTGAAGAAACAGCACGTTGCAACATAAACGAAGGCAAAGAAGGCACTTCGGGAGGCATATAGTCGTTTGATGTTCCTTCACCTCGAATGGCAGCGATGGGGAGAATTAAGTCTCCTATCTTTGTTTTATTATCTTTAATACCTCCACATTTTCCTAAAAAGAGACAAGCTTTAGTTTCTATAGCACTTAAAAGATCCATTATGATGGCTGCATTAGGGCTTCCCATACCAAAATTAATAATGGTAATCCCGTTAGCTGACGCAGAAGACATATTTGCATCTCGTCCTACAATTTCCACATTAAAATGTTCGGCAAAAAGGTCCACATAATGGTCAAAGTTCGTCAACAATATATATTCATCAAAATCTTCTAAACGCCGTTTAGTGTATCTGGGTAGCCAATTCTTAACTATATCTTCCTTTGTTTTCATAAAAAATGAATTATGTTTGTGAAGTGTTTCATACAATGTTGAGCCATAAGCTCATTCACGTTTTACAAAAATAACAAATGTTAGCATTAAACTTACCAGAATATCCAATAAAAGTAAAGGAGGAAGCAGGCAAGAAGGTTGTTTTCGATGAAATCAGAAGACAATATGTTGCATTAACTCCGGAGGAATGGGTTAGGCAACACTTTGTGCATTTTTTAATTGAACACAAAGGGTATTCCAAATCGCTTATGGGAAATGAAGTAATGGTCAATTTAAATAATCAGAAGAAACGATGCGATACTGTTGTTTATAATAATCGGCTGGAACCTTTGATGATTATTGAATATAAAGCGCCGGAGGTGAAAATTACACAAGCAGTATTCAATCAAATCAGTAGATATAATATGGTGCTTAGAGTTAAGTATTTAATTGTGAGTAATGGATTACAGCACTTTTGTTGTGAGTTAAATTATGAAACTTTGAATTATCAGTTTATTAAAGAGATTCCTTTGTTTTCTGAACTAAATAAATAGATTAGGCTATGACCGAAAAAGAAAAAGCAGCACACGGATTACTCTATGATGCCAACTTTGACAAAGAGTTACTGACAGAAAGAGTTCGGACCAAAGAACTAACCTTTAGGTATAATCAGACCTCTCCTACACAAGAAAAAGAACGTAAAGTAATACTTGAAGAATTACTAGGTAACTCCCCTAATAACATCATAATAGAACCTCCATTTGATTGCGATTATGGATATAACATTGAAATTGGTGAACAGTTCTTTTCCAATATGAATTTTGTTATTCTAGACGGAGCTAAGGTTACCATAGGTAAAAATGTTTTCATTGCCCCTAATGTGAGTATTTATACGGCAGGACATCCTGCAAATGTACACCAAAGAATTACAGGTTTGGAATATGCCTATCCTGTAACTATTGGAGATAATGTATGGATTGGTGGAAATGTGGTTATTCTTCCCGGGGTTACTATTGGAAAAAATTGTGTGATTGGTGCAGGTAGTGTTGTTACTAAAGATATTCCGGAAAATACAATTGCAGTAGGCAATCCTTGTAAAGTACTCCGAGTACTAACTGAGGACGAAATGAAAGAGTAAATTTTGACTTTAAAAGTATGTAATATACTCTATTTTAGTAACTTTGTGCTTTATTATTGCAATCAAAGGAACAATGCACCAGCATAAATTTGTGATTATTCTCTCTCTCTTTTGGAGTTTTATGGGTTGTTCTCCTATAATACAAAAGAAAACAGAGCTAGAATTGATAGAAAACCTATTAGACTCTATAGAGTCGCAGTCAATGGGTGAATTGGATTTTATTACTATCCAATTAAAAAAAGAACTTTTATATGATAAATATACATTAGAAGATACGTATAGTTATCAGTCTCAAGAGCGTGGTTTCCAATGGGATAAAATAAAAAACAGATTGTCTTATACTGAATACATACAAACTCAAAAACGTAATTGGGGTGTTTTGCAAAACTATAAAAACCGAAATGGAGAAGCTGTAGTTGTACCTAATTATGTGAGAAATGCATATGGCAGAGTTTCTGACACATTAGGTGTTGAACGTTATCAATCAGTTCCACTTTATTTTGTAAACGATACGATTAATGCCGTTCGATACGGTAGAGATGGTTGGATAGTAGAGGTTTTAGACACTCTTTCAGACGACTTTGTTACAATCCGAGGAATATCTTTCAATGACACTTGGAAAACTCCTAAACGTTATATAAAGACTCTAGGCGACACTTTGATTTTCAATCACGTAGTGGTAATTGATGTAACCAATCAAAATATAGCTACCCTTGATAAGCAAGCTTATAACTGGTACATCCGAAGTATGAATCCTTCAACAACAGGTAGACACAGACCTCCTTATGCACAGGAAACTCCTATAGGATTATTTTTATTGCAGGAGAAAAAACCTAAAATGTATTACTTAAAAGATGGTACAGCTCAACCCGGAGGATTTGCTCCCTATGCCAGTCGTTTCACAAACGGTGCATATATACACGGGGTTCCGGTTACTCATCCCGGACGTTCCATCATTGAGTATAGTTATTCGCTTGGAACAACTCCACGTTCACATATGTGTGTAAGAAATGTATCCTCCCACGCTCAGTTTATTTATGATTGGGGACCTATTAATGAAACTCTTATTTATATCATTGACTAAAACTTATGCAAAACATCAGATTAATAGCCCTATTTCTCATTTTTACCATTATCTCTCTTCC
Source organism: uncultured Bacteroides sp. (assembly GCA_964583185.1). Lineage (GTDB taxonomy): Bacteria > Bacteroidota > Bacteroidia > Bacteroidales > Bacteroidaceae > Bacteroides_E. The sequence continues at coordinate 19,772 of CAZOVL010000050.1, forward strand.
TTTATCCAAAGGTGAAGATTTTTCTTTATCCAATGAAACACCTTGGCCAGCTGAGAGTGAGGTATTATA
>CAZOVL010000051.1:0-19635 GCA_964583185.1 uncultured Bacteroides sp.
ATTGATTTTCAGAGTTTTGCTTTGTTTGGAAGATTTTCCAGTGCGGATGAAGGGACTCGAACCCCCACGTCTCTCGACACTAGATCCTAAGTCTAGCGCGGCTACCAATTACGCCACATCCGCAGAGTTGGCTAAATGTTTTTGGTTTAGCGATGCAAATATAAAAACAATTTTTTGTTTGACAAACTAACTTGCTAATTTTTATTCAAAAAATTTCTAGCAGCTTCAATGAGTGTATCAATTCCTTTCGCTTCATCATTTGAATCCATATCCATTTTTATGTCGGGTGCTATGCCAAATTCTATGTGATTCATTTCAGCATCAAAGTGAGGACTGGCAGAATAACGCACTCTCCATCCATTGGGCAACTCAGAGGTAAAAGGAAGACCTGACCCACCTCCGGTATTATCACCTAAAATAGTTACATTAGGAAAGTAACGCATATTATTTACAAAATCGTTAGCCGCACTAAAAGTTCTTCGGTTGGTTAAGACAACTGCTTTCTTCTGCCATCGGATACCTTTGCTGGATTCTATATATAAGGGTTCCGGTTTGGAAAAGTTATTATGTCCAGGTCCTTTTTTGTGCATCATATAGCCCACTAAAGTCTTTTCGTTGGTGAAACGAGAAGAAAAACGAGTGGAATTAGTTAAAGCACCCCCTCCGTTGTGACGGACATCAATAATTAATCCTTTGCAGATGGCCAGATAATTAAATATGTGATCTAGATTTCCATCACCAATGCCTGAAGTAAAAGAGCTATAATATAAGTAGCCGATACCATCGTCTAATATGGTATATTTAACTCCTCCTGCTATGCGGTAATTAGTTCCTAAATATTTTTCTTGAATTGTTTCATTGTAGTTGCGAGGATAATCTTCATACCAATTCCAATATCTTGCCTGATTGGCTGATGAATATAAATTGACATGTCCATCACGAAGTTCATCTAACATATCACCTAATACCTGAAACAACGCCTCGTTACTCATATTGGGTGATATTCGTTTCTTGTAGGTGTGATAAATGGCATCCCAATCAATGTTCTTGTATTCAAAAAAACAATAACCCTCATCAATAATTTTCCATAAAGCTTCAAAATTACCTTCCGGGTCGTTATTGTATTTCTCCTCCCTTATACAGCCGGTAAGAAGAAAAAAACAACAGCCAATGAATAGAATATATAAATATAAAATCTTCTTGATTTGCATTGTTTCAACTAATTAATAAGCTTGAATAGGGGCTTGAATGGCGTTTTTTCGTTTTTTACCTCCAGGTATTCGATATATTTCTTTTACAAACCCTACCATAAAAACATGAGAGTAACTGTGGCTCTTTATTTTATTCACTTTGGCCTGTTGAATATCGCAAAGATAACTTAGCCTAAGTTGTGATTTACCCACAGGGAAGTCAAAAGATACCATTTGTCTGAGTGATGGGTGGTTATGGGGAGAGGTAAAACGTATTACACCCCCTTTATTTCCTAATGAGAATATTTCATAATATGACTGTCCATAATGAGGAGAGAACATAGCACCTACTAAAGGAACATTTAACTGGTATCTTAATTTTACAGGCTTCTCTTTTATCATCAAGGTCCAGATGGCCATTCCTGAAACATCCAAGTCGATATAAGCTCTTGCCGAAGCGGGATTGTTTCCGTTGTGCAGGTTATATATAAACCCTCCATTGATATTGGCTAATCCACCCGCTAAAAGTTTAAAGTTATCTGTCAGGTGAAACTGATAATGTAATCCATAGTTCCAGTTCACTAATCCGGCAAAAGTGTTGTTATTATCTGCTCGGTTATGTGTGTAGGATATGTTAGCTTGGAAGACGTTCTGTACTGAAACATTGGGATTAAACTTAGATAATCTCATTGTTTCTCTGGCAATTCTAAAATCCACACCTTTATATTCTTGAGGCGATAGATATTCATCAAATATATTCGAGTAGCCTATACCATAGGTTAATGAACGGGTTACAAAACGGTGCATTTCTAGAGAATCCACATTAACCTCTTGAGAAGTTATAGGTGAGATATATCCTAGTAATAGGGTGGCTAGTAAAAGCAGTTTAGTTCGCATAGGCTGTAGTTCTGACTATTTATTAAAATAGATTCATTTGTCCGTTTTCGTCCTCCTTTTTTGTGGAAGTTTCTTCGTTTTCGTTGTCTTCCTCTTGTTTCTCATTTTGAGGGGGTTGTTTAATCGGTTCAATCTCCTCTATTTTAGACACCTCAAAGGTTGTCAAGCGTTTACCTCTTGCTTTGAACCCTTTAACTGCAATAAATTCTTCAGCATCTATAATTAATGCTTCACGGTGCTCGTCGTTGCCACCAAAAGTTATTTTTAATCGAGGGTAGGGTACATCACTTAAGAAAATTAATTGACTCTTGATGTTTCCCATATAGTTTTGCCTGTTGTTAAACTCTTCAAAAGTAAAGCGTTTTAAGTAAGGTAAGTTGTCTTGGTTTGCATCATATAAGGCAGCTGTAAATACTTTATTCGGATCGAACTTCTCTAGTTTAACCAAATTGGTTTCGTATCGATTGGTCGATTCAAAATTGGTGGTATAATACTCCCCATTGTCTAATGCCACAAGAACTTTATCATCACTCTCGAATTCACCCAAGAAACGACCTCTTTCTTCATAATTTAGACGTAGTACCGCTTCATCGAACCATACTTTACGCCCACCTAAAGTAGAACCTCCCCGCTCTTTTAGGGTGATTTTATTTACATTACGTTTGGTTAGAATATTACCTTGTGCCTGACGACCTTTAATAATGATCTCACTAAAGTCTTTTTCAATATTGTCCAAACGGTACCTTGGGTTGGGTTTAAGCGTAACCTTTATCACTTCAGCCTCTCCATTGGGATTTGCTGTGAAGTATACAATTTTAGAACCCGGAGTACCTTTCGTCACATCGTACTCCCGATCTCTAACAATAGAGGTAATGTTAAAACGTTTGATGTAATAGGTTCCATCTTTTCCGTCCCGATAAACCACATTGTAAATGGTGCGTTTATCATTGCGCTTGAATACTGCAATGTGACAGATGTTCTTGCCTACAAACTTTTTATCCGAAACCGGAGTAATCAGGTATTTTCCATCTTTATAGAAAATAATGATATCATCTAAGGTAGAGCAACTATCTATGAATTCTGCATTTCGTAAGGTAGTACCCATAAAGCCCTCTTCTTTATTGAAGTATAACTTCTCGTTGGCAATGGCAATTTTGGTAACCTCAATCGTATCAAAACTTCTAATTTCAGTTCTGCGTGGATATTCTGCTCCGTATTTCTTCTTTAATTGCTTAAACCACTCAATGGTGTACTCCACAATGTGGACTAACTTATTGTTGATCTCTTTTATTTCATCCTCCATTTTAGCTATCAATTCATCTGCTTTATCTGAGTTAAAGCGAAGAATTCGAGCCATTTTAATCTCCATCAACTTGAGAATGTCGTCTTTGGTTACTTCTCTGTAGAGTTTGGGGTAATGAGGAGATAAAGCTTTGTCAACAAAAGCACACGCATCGTCCATACTTTTGGCATTTTCGAATGCTTTCTCCTTATATATTCTCTCTTCAATGAAAATCTTTTCTAAGGAAGAAAACAACAGACTCTCGAGCAATTCGTTCTTCTGGATTTCCAGTTCTAGCTTCAGTAATTCTAGCGTATTATCTGTTGCGTGTTTTAAAATATCACTAACCGTTAAGAAGTGAGGTTTATTGTCTTCTATAACGCAACTGTTAGGAGAAATATTTATTTCACAATCGGTAAAAGCGTATAGTGCATCAATGGTTTTATCGGGCGATGTTCCGGCAGGAAGATGTAAAAGAATCTCCACATTCGCCGAGGTATTATCGTCTACCTTGCGTATTTTTATTTTTCCACGATCAATGGCACGAAGAATGGATTCAATAACTGAGTTGGTGGTTTTGCTATAAGGTATTTCAGTAATAGCAAGTGTGCGATTATCAATTTTCTTGATTTTAGCTCGTACCTTAACCGATCCTCCACGCTCTCCATCATTGTATTTTTCTACATCTACTAACCCACCTGTTAGAAAATCGGGATAGAGTTGGAACTCTTCCTCTTGTAAATAACTAATGGAAGCATCGCATATTTCATTGAAGTTATGAGGAAGGATGCGTGAAGACAGTCCAACTGCAATACCTTCTGCACCTTGAGCTAGTAATAAAGGAAACTTTACAGGAAGTGTAACCGGTTCTTTATTTCTTCCATCGTATGAGTGTTTCCATTCCGTGGTTTTACTATTAAAAACAACATCTAGTGCAAACTTGGAAAGACGAGCTTCAATGTATCGAGAAGCAGCAGCACTATCTCCTGTCAGTAGGTTTCCCCAGTTTCCCTGACAATCAATCAGCATATCTTTTTGTCCCAACTGAACCAACGCATCGCCAATGGAAGTGTCACCATGTGGATGAAACTGCATGGTATGTCCCACAATGTTTGCCACTTTGTTATAACGTCCATCATCCATTCTTTTCATTGAGTGGAGAATTCTGCGTTGAACAGGCTTAAACCCATCGTTCATGTGAGGTACAGCTCGTTCCAGAATAACATAGGAGGCATAGTCCAAAAACCAGTTTTGGTACATACCTGAAAGATGATGTTTGGTGGAATTGTCCGTGTTTTGGGGTATAAATTCGCTGCTTTCTTGTGATACGTTATTTGAATTATCACTCATATATTTAACTTTCCTCTCGTGTTTTTAACAATGTTTATGCAATAGAAACCATATTAAATATTAAATATGGTGATGTATGGACAAAAATACAAATTAAATTGAAAAAAATCATTTACTTTGCATTTATCTTATTGACACATTACATTGTGGATCAAGAATTAAACAAAATAAAAGACAACAAATAAATAAAAAGAATAACATTAAGATGGCAATTGACAACGTTTTTAGAAAGCTTGTATCTCACTGCAAAGAATATGGTTTTATATTTCAGTCTAGTGAACTGTATGATGGTTTAGGCGCAGTATACGACTATGGGCAGTTAGGGGTTGAGCTAAAAAATAATCTAAAGAAATATTGGTGGGATAGTATGGTGCTTTTGAATGAAAATATTGTAGGGATTGACTCTGCTATTTTTATGCATCCTACCATTTGGAAAGCATCCGGACACGTTGATGCGTTCAATGATCCATTGATTGATAATAGAGATTCAAAGAAGCGTTATCGTGCAGATGTGCTTATTGAAGATCAAATGGCTAAGTATGAAGACAAGGCCAATAAAGAGGTTGAAAAAGCTGCTAAGCGTTTCGGAGAGGCTTTTGATGAAGAACAATATCGTTCTACTAATGACCGTGTTTTAAGATATCAAAAGCAATACGATGATTTACACACGCGTTATGCCAAAGCATTAAATGAGAATGACTTGGTGGAGTTGCGACAAATCATTTTGGATGAAGGTATTGCTTGTCCTATTTCCGGTACTCGTAACTGGACTGAAGTTCGTCAATTCAACTTGATGTTCAAAACTGAAATGGGAGCTACTGCCGATGGTTCTATGACTGTTTACTTGCGTCCTGAAACGGCTCAAGGTATTTTTGTGAACTATTTGAATGTTCAAAAAACAGGTCGTATGCAAATCCCCTTTGGTATTGCACAAATAGGTAAAGCTTTCCGTAATGAGATTGTTGCTCGTCAATTTATTTTCCGTATGCGTGAGTTTGAGCAAATGGAGATGCAATTCTTTGTACGTCCAGGTACTGAATTAGATTGGTTTGAAAAATGGAAACAAACCCGTTTGCAATGGCACGAGTCATTGGGTTATGGTTCTGAAAACTATCGTTTCCACGATCATGATAAGTTGGCTCATTATGCGAATGCAGCAACTGATATTGAATATAATATGCCTTTTGGTTTCAAAGAGGTAGAAGGTATTCACTCTCGTACCGACTTTGACTTGTCTCAACACGAAAAATTCTCTGGTAAGAGTATAAAATATTACGATCCTGAATTGAAAGAGTCTTACACTCCTTATGTGGTAGAAACATCGATTGGTGTAGATCGCTTGGTGCTGAGTGTGTTGTTTGGTGCTTATAAAGAGGAGGTTCTTGAAAACGGAGAAACACGTGTACTCTTAAAATTCCCTCCAGCAATGGCTCCGGTTAAGTTGGCTGTGTTGCCTTTGGTTCGTAAAGACGGTTTACCCGAAAAAGCACGAGAGATTGTTGATGTAATGAAATTCCATTTCAACTGTCAATACGATGATAAAGACTCTATTGGAAGACGCTATCGTCGTCAAGATGCTATTGGTACACCTTACTGCATTACAGTGGATCATCAAACATTAGAAGATAATTGCGTAACATTACGAAATAGAGATACGATGGCACAAGAGCGCATTGCCATTGCCGATATAGAAAAAATTGTATCCGAAAAGGTTAGTTTAACTTCTCTCTTGAAATCATTAAATAAAGCATGAAAAAAGTGGTAAAATTTGTATTACAATCTGTAGCACTAGCTCTCTGTGTGGCTTTTATGTCTTCTTGTTCAGAAACAGAAGAGGTATCACGTTACGATAATTGGCAAGAGCGTAATGAAAGCTTTATTGATTCATTGGCTAATGTTTACGATAGCAAGTTAGATCCGGAACTGATGGCGGTTACTAACGAGTATGATAAGAATAGTCCTAAAATTTATTTCAAAAAGGAGATTAAACAAACCGAAGGTATCACCCCTCAGTTTAATGATTCCATTGAGGTGTTTTACCTCGGTGTTACCATTTTAGGAGATAAATTCGATGGCAATTTTGATGGAAAAGAGGTTCAAATCAACGATAAACCTGAGGGTTTTGCTTTGAATAAGGTGATTCCTGGTTGGAACTGGGCTCTTCAACACGTTCGAGAAGGAGAACGAGTAAAGCTCTATATTCCCTGGCAGAGTGGATACGGTTCTAAAGGGAGTACTATGGTTCCCGGGTATTCAACCTTGATTTTTACCGTTCAGGTGGAAAAAGTAATAAAAAAAGACAAGTATAAGTAAGTGATATATTGAAAAGGAGATGGATTGATTTTATCTCCTTTTTTTTGTTGAAAATCATCGGGTCTATTCTTGTAAAATCACGTCTTGTTTTACACCTTAATTTATTCAAAAGCAACCTTTGTTATAAGTCTTGTAAGTAGGCTTTTTATCGGTCTAGGACCTAACCCCCTTCGGTCCTAGACCTAATAAATGGGAAAATATAAAATTAGTTTTCTTTCTTCAATTTGGGGGCTCAATTAACTTACACAAACAAAGGGTTGAATCGTAATGAAACAACCCTTTTCATATAGTACTTTATATGGTTTGATTTCTAATTGTCCTTTGTTTTAAGTTAAGGCTTTAACCGCTGAATCGGTTGGTGTAAATTCAAAATATCTTTTGTGGGGATTACTTTTAAAGCGATCTCTGCCTTTACTATTTGATGAATATCTTTTGATGAAGAGCCTACTAAAAACTGATATACTCCTTCATCAACTACCCAAGCGTGCTGATTTTCATCGTATGAGGCCAAATTTGCATTTTCTATGGTAAAGGTTACCGTAGTGCTTTCTCCCGGTTTTAACTCTTTGGTCTTTGCAAAATCCTTCAACTCTTTTAAAGGTTTTGCATAAGATGGATTAGTTGGTGCCGTTATATAAAGCTGAACTACCTCTTTCCCTGCATATTTCCCTGTATTTTGAATATCAAGAGAAAGGATACACTGATTGTTTTCTTGTTTTAGGGTAGGAGCACCATACTTAAAAGAGGTATAAGATAACCCAAAACCAAACGGATAGGATACACTTTTCTTGAAAGTGTCATAATAGCGATACCCCACATAAATATCTTCTTCATAATTGGTGTAGTCCCAGTTTTCTCTTTCTCCCTCTTTTCCCTCTCCCGGTTCACCTTCCATGGGAAAGTTGAGGGAAGTAGGAATAGTTGCTAATGTATGAGGAAAGGTCATAGGTAGTTTCCCTGAAGGAGATACTTGCCCACTGAGAATATCTACCACACTGTTTCCACCTTCTTGTCCGGCAAGCCAAGAGAGAAGAATAGCATCCGAGTTCTTCTGCCAGGAGTCTGTTTCAATAACGCCTCCAATGTTTAAGATGACAATGACTTTTTTTCCTTTTGCACGGAAAGTCTGACTGATGTTTCGTAATAGCTCCACCTCATTTTCTTTTAAGAAAAACTCAGAAGAGGTACGGTCTGCAAACTCGCCCGATGAACGTCCAAAGGTAATCAGTGCAACATCTGCTTCTGTGGCCCATTGGTTAATTTGGTTCTTAGAAAGGGTTAATTCTTCGGGTAGTATTTCCGGACGGAAAAAGTCCATCTTGCTTTTCTCTCTTTTACTCTCTTGTAACTTAAACTCCTCAATATGTTGTTGATATTTATTTTCCAATTCTTGGTGAAGTTCATAACCTGCACTTTTTAACGCTTCTAATAAAGAAACAGTATAAGCACGATTCACATTTCCCGAGCCTGTTCCTCCTGCTATGAAATGATAGGAGATAGACCCAAAGAGTGCTATTTTCTTGATGTTGCTAGCTAGTGGAAGCGTTTCTTTTTCATTTTTCAATAGAACCATTCCTTCTGTTGCCGCTTGTCTGGAGGTAATGGCGTGGCTTTTCAAGTCGGGTTGATTGGAATAGTTATACTTTTTAAAACGAGGAGCTTTAACCACTAAGTTTAAGATGTTCTTGACGTTTCGTTCTAATACAGATTCATCCAGTAATCCATTCTGCACCCCTTCAAAGATTGCAGTATATTGTTTTTCTAGTCCGGGTTGAATCATATCGTTTCCTGCTTGCATTTGAGCAATTGGACTTTTTCCTCCAAACCAATCGGACATCACTACTCCCTCATAACCCCATTCCTCACGTAGAAGGGTAGTTAATAGTTCCTGATTTTCAGAGGTGTAAATACCATTGAGGTAATTATAAGACGACATAATGGTCCAAGGATTACCTTCTTTTACAGCTAGTTCAAACCCCTTAAGATAAATCTCTCGCAAGGCGCGTGGAGATACACGAGAGTCGTTATCCATACGATTGGTTTCTTGATTATTAGCTGCAAAATGTTTAATGGAAGTGCCTACTCCGTTTTGTTGTACTCCGGATAAATAAGCAGTCGTGATTTTTCCCGAAACAATGGGGTCTTCGGAGAAATATTCAAAGTTTCTCCCGCAAAGAGGGTGGCGATGAATGTTTAGTGCCGGAGCTAATAAAACATCTACACCATATTCTAATGCTTCGTTGCCAATGGTTTCTCCCACTTTGTATACTAATTCCTGATTCCAGGTTGATGATAGTAAGTTACCGATAGGGAAATGGGTACAGAAAAAAGTGCCTTCTTCATCGTTACGAGTAGAGGCAATGCGAAGACCCGCAGGACCATCAGCCAATACAATGGACGGAATTCCTAAACGAGGGATGGCATAAGTTATCCCCGCTGCACCCGGAACAATACTTTGGGTTTCACCCACAACCGCACTATCGCCTGTGACTCCTTCTTGTTCCATACCTGCACCAATAACCATTCGTGCTTTTTCTTCCAAAGTCATTGCAGCAATTACTTCATCAATAGTAGCTTCTCCAAGTTGAGGAGGTTTAGATACACACCCAATAAATAGTGCCATAGTTAATAAAAAAATTAGATACTTGTTTTTCATATTTACTTTCTTGAGGTTAGTCTGATGTTGTTTTAAGGTTTGAGCTATAGAAAGGATTTAAACCAAAAAAGAGGTGTAACTATTCAAAAGAATAAAAACAGCCTCTATTGAGATTTTGGGTTCCTCAATACCTATACAATGTAGTCTTTTTTCAATAATAAACAGCGTATAATATGTTAATTCAAAGCGGTAAAGAATGACATAAAGGAAAACCATGGAAAAAACAGAGAAAGAGTGTGCTATACTGAAACAGAGAACTCATTATACTCAAAAAGAGTTTCATTTTCTGAGTTGTTTTTTATTTGAAGTTTAATCAAAAGTCTGAATTTGAAAAGAGCAAATTAAATGTTGGACGTGTAGTTTTGAGAATTATAATGTGTTGCTATATGTTTTTTCCAATGTATGGAGTTTCTTCTCGTTTCAGCAGCTTTAAAAGGTGTTTTTAGAAAGAGAAAGAAAAAACTCAAACAAAATAAACTTTATAATAATCCTTTTTTTATAGCCTCCATAATGTTTGCAGGAGCACGTTTTTGCATTAATTCTTTTTTCATAAAATCCATAGCCGGAGCCACGTGATTGAAAAACTGAAAAAATCCTTTGCATAGGTAGTTCAATCCTTCCTCGCCGGTACTAGTCCTAATAAAGCGATTCTTAGGGCATTCTCCATTGCAGGCAAAAAGGAATTCACACTCTTTACATTGTGTAGGAAGGGAGGTTTGCTTCATCAATCCAAACTGATTCTGTTTCTCGCTATACATCATCTCAACCAAAGAGCTAGTTCGCAGGTTGCCTAGTTTATATTCCGGAAAAACAAAATGGTCACAAGAGTAAACATCTCCGTTGAACTCCATAACACCCGCGTGTCCACACGTTTTAGCCATAGTACAAACACCGGGTTGAGCTCCCACCCAATTAGCCAATGTTGAGTCGAATAACTGAATGTAGTAGTTGCCCACATCTTTCACTACCCATTCATCAAAAAGAGTACATAAAAAGTTTCCCCATTGTTCCGGTGATACAGAAAAATCAGCCAAAGGAGCATCTACCTGATCTTTGATGTGTGCCAGGTGTCTTCCATCTTTTCTAGGCACAATGCGTTCTACTATGGGAGCGAACTGAATGTAATGACATCCAATGGATTTGAAAAAGTTATAAAAATCCAGAGGGTAATCAGCATTGTAATCATTGACTACTGCCATAGCGTTCCACTGTACATCGTATTTATTAAGAAGTTCCACTCCTTTCATTACTTTAACAAAAGAAGGCTGTCCGCTTTTATTTCTTCGGTATTCATCGTGAAACTCCTGAGGTCCATCAATAGAGACTCCTACTAACCAATTGTTTTCTTTCAAAAACTTACACCACTCCTCTGTAATCAAGGTTCCGTTAGTTTGTATGGCATTATCTATCCGACGACCTCTGGCATATTTTTTTTGTAACTCCATTGCTTTTTTATAAAAGGAGAGTGGACGCATAAATGTTTCTCCTCCGTGCCACGTAAATAGAACATCGCCCATAGTTTGTGATTCAATGTATTCGCGAGTAAAAGATTCCAGTAATTCCTCACTCATAATGTGCTTGGGTACGTCATCGTATAGTTTTGCTTTCTCCAAATAATAACAGTAGTCACAAGCCAAATTACAGTGTCCGCCTATAGGTTTTAGCATTACATAAAGAGGTTTGGCAAAAGGAGCAATGGTGGTCATTTTTCTATTGGTTTAGGGTGTTTATGGTTGAATGTTTCATTTGTTGTGTAAAATACAAAGAATCTAATGAATATGGCATTTATTTGGTTTTGAATAGTTCTGCATCAGTTAATTAGAACTATTCTTCATAAAGAAGATAAGGTTTGCGTTGTTCTTTGAAATGTTCTACGTCTTTTTGCCATCGAGCTTGAATTTCTTCGGCGGTAGCTCCATTGGTTATCATTGGACGAACATAATCTACTCCAATGAGTAGGTTGAACATGGCATTGAAAAAACGGCCTTCATTTTTTAAGTGCTGATAACAATAAATTAAATAAGATAAGTCAATTTTTTTACTTCTGGCTACTTGGTCGTTTAGTGTGGTTAAATTATACCCAAAACAACGTTGATTAAGTAGCGGTGGATTTTTTGCTCCCGGTCTGCTTCTAGGTATAAAGCTATAAGGTGCATGGGTTAGTTTGGGATGCCCAAAGACTTGAAAGGGAAAAGGAGTTCCTCTACCAACACTTACTGTGGTTCCTTCAAAATAGCAGAGTGAGGGATAGAGATAGATTGCTTTGTTATTGGGTAGGTTAGGTGACGGAGGTACAGGCAATAGGTACTCTGTTTGATGTGTATAATTTAAACATGGAATGACTTGAAGCTTACAGGTTCTTCCTTCCGATAACCATTTCTCTCCATTGATCATTTGGGCTAACTCCCCTAATGTCATTCCGTGGACAATGGGAATGGGAAGAGCACCTACACCGGAATAAAATTTTTTCTGTAAAATGGGACCATCTACATAATGTCCATTGGGGTTGGGGCGATCTAACACAATGATCTCTTTATTATATTCTGCACAAACATCCATTAGTTTAAGCATTGCAATGTAGTAGGTGTAATAGCGAAGTCCTACATCTTGTATATCTACCACTAAAATATCAAATTGGGCAACAGATGAGGCACTGGGCTTTTTGTGCTTACCATCGTAAAGCGACAGGAGCGGAACACCTGTTTTTTCGTCCCTACTTGTTTTTACCTGCTCTCCTGCATCTGCAGTACCTCTAAATCCGTGTTCAGGAGAAAAGGCGGCTACAACATTTATTTGTTGCTTCAGTAAAAAATCCAACAAATGTTGCTTTTGAATAAGACTGGTATGATTTCCAAGGAGAGCCACCCGTTTATTTTGTAAGTTAGGAAGATATTTTTGAGGCTGTTCTGCACCTACAACCACCAAATTAGTAGCTTCTATATGTATTGCAAAGAAAGAAAGCACAACGAGTGAAATAAACAGTCTGAAACGCATAGCAAAAGGTTTTATGTGTAGAAATAAAAAAAGCAGTGAGTTGTAAATACTTCACTGCTTAAATATATTAAAAGAAACGTATATCGACGTTATTAAATGTCTTTTTCGTTTATAAGGTACTCGGCGATTTGAACCGCATTGAGTGCTGCACCTTTTTTAATTTGGTCGCCCACAGTCCAGAAAGTAAGTCCTTTTTCGTTGGTTAAATCTTTACGAATTCTTCCTACATAAACAGGGTCTTTACCCGATACGAAGAAAGGCATAGGATAGTCTTTTTCAGCCGGATTATCTTGAAGAATCAATCCTTCTCCATTGGTGAATGCCTCTCTAGCCTCTTCCAAAGAGATGGGGCGTTCTGTTTCTACCCATATGGCTTCTGAGTGAGCTCTTAATGTGGGAACACGAATACAAGTTGCACTAACTTTAATGTCCGAGTGCATAATTTTACGTGTTTCGTGATACATTTTCATCTCCTCTTTGGTGTATCCGTTGTCGGTAAACACATCAATTTGAGGAATCAGGTTAAAAGCTAATTGATAGGCAAACTTGTCAACTGTTACCGGCTCTTCTGCCAAGAATTCTCTCGACTGTGTATATAGTTCGTCCATTGCGGTTGCACCTGCTCCGCTAGCTGCTTGATAAGTTGCTACGTGTACCGTTTGAATAGGCGATAAATCATTGATTGCTTTTAGAGCTACTACCATTTGAGTTGTTGTGCAGTTGGGATTGGCAATTACGTTTCTAGGACGATCTTTTGCATCAGCTGCATTTACTTCGGGAACAACCAAAGGTACATCTTGATCCATACGGAATGCACTTGAGTTGTCAATCATTATGGCACCGTGCTTGGTTATGGTCTTCTCATATTCTTGTGAGATACTTCCTCCGGCAGAAACAAAAGCAATAGCAATGTCTTTAAAGTCATCGTTATGTTTAAGCTCTTTTACCTCAATCTCTTTTCCCTTGAAAGGGTATTTATTTCCAGCACTTCGTTTAGATCCAAAAAGGATTAATTCGGTTAGTGGGAAGTTTCTTTCTTCTAAAATATGCAGAAACTCCTGTCCTACAGCTCCACTTACGCCAACAATTGCTACTCTCATCTTCTTTTTCTGATTTTAAGTGAATTAATGCAAATAATAAAATAGACAATATTATATTTAATAGTTGTCTTTGCTTGACAAAAATAGAACAAAATGGGATATCTTTGTGTACAAAATCTGTATTTTTCTTAGTTTGCAATACTAAATAGAAGAAAATATGGCCTTGATCTTAAGTTTATCTCACCAAAACATTAAAATTGACAGCTATGCTTAACTTTATATTCGGGCTAAACGTTGACCTACCTATTACCAGTACAACCTGGATTTTCTTTCTTGTTTTAATGATTATTCTTTTTGCTCCTATTTTACTAGATCGTTTGCGTATCCCCCATATCATTGGTATGATTTTGGCAGGAGTGGTAATTGGAGAGTTTGGCTTTAATATATTGGAACGCGATAGTAGTTTTGAACTGTTTGGAAAAGTAGGTCTCTATTACATTATGTTTTTGGGTGGTTTGGAAATGGATATGGAAGATTTCAAAACCAATAGAACCCGTACCATTATCTTTGGTTTACTAACATTCTCCATTCCTATGATTTTGGGTACTTGGAGTAGTACTGCTTTTTTGGGGTATAGCTTGGTGACCTCCATTTTGTTGGCCAGTATGTATGCTTCACATACCTTGATAGCCTATCCCATAGTCAGTCGTTATGGTTTGTCTCGCTTGCGTAGTGTTAGTATATCGGTGGGTGCTACTGCTATTACCGTGGCATTGGCGTTGTTGATATTGGCTGTAATTGCCGGTATGTACCGGGATGAGGTAGATCGGTGGTTTTGGATTTTTATGATCATCAAAGTGATTATAGTTATCTTCATCATCATCTATGTTTTTCCACGAATAGCTCGTTGGTTCTTCCGTAAGTACGATGATAATATTATGCAATTCATCTTTGTTCTGGCTTTGGTGTTTTTAGGAGGTGGATTGTTTGAAGCTGCTGGTTTGGAAGGCATCCTAGGTGCTTTTATGGTGGGGCTAGTGCTGAATCGCTTAATACCGAATCTATCTCCTCTTATGAATAGAGTAGAGTTTGTAGGAAACGCTTTGTTTATTCCTTATTTCCTCATTGGGGTAGGGATGATTATAGATATTCGCACTTTGTTTCAAGGTGGAGAGGCACTAAAAGTAGCTATAGTGATGACCGTAGTTGCCACTTTCTCCAAGTGGTTGGCCGCATTTATTACACAAAAGGTGTATGGAATGAAAGCTGAAGAACGAACTATGATGTTTGGACTAAGTAATGCACAAGCTGCAGCTACGTTGGCCGCTGTTCTAGTGGGAAATAGCATTGAGGTTTCACCCGGTGTTCTTTTGTTGAATGATGATGTGTTGAATGGTACAGTGGTGATGATTCTATTTACTTGTATCATCAGTTCAGTGATGACTGAGCGAGCAGCACGGAAGTTTGCTTTGAAGGAAGATTTTACTGATATAGAAAGTAAACCTAAAGAGGTGGAAAATATACTTATTCCCGTGGCTAATCCTGATACCATAGAGTATCTGATGAATATGGCTTTGGTGATGAAAGACAGTAAACGCAAAAATGGATTAATTGCTCTAAATGTAATCAATGATGATGTGGAATCGGAATCGAAGAAAGCACAGGGCAAGCGTCAACTGGAAAGAGCTGCTTCCATTGGTGCTGCAGTCGATGTGAAAGTTGAAACCGTTGCTCGTTTTGATTTGAATATTACTTCGGGAATCTTACATACACTGCAAGAGTATAATGCCTCTGAAATAGTTATAGGTCTACACCGTAAAGCCAATTTAATGGATTCTTTTTTGGGTACAATGACTGAGAACTTATTGAAAGCTACACGTCGCCAATTAATGATTGTAAAATGTTTAATTCCGGTCAATACTTTACGTCGTATTGTTGTGGCTGTACCCAGTAAGGCTGAATTTGAACCCGGTTTTTCCAAATGGGTGGAGCGTATTTGCAGAATCGGAAGAAATTTAAGTTGCAAAATATACTTCCATGCACACACTGAGACAATGCCTTACCTGAAAGGCTATGTGAATAAAAACTATCCGAGTATTCGGGTAGAGTATATTGATTTCTCTGATTGGGATGATTTACTACTACTATCCAGCGAAGTGAATCACGATCATTTATTGGTTGTTGTTAGTGCTCGTCGAGGATATATATCTTTCAAGCCATCATTCGACAGGTTGCCTATGCAGTTAATGAAATACTTCAATGAGAATAGTTTCATTGTGGTTTATCCGGATCAACATGGAGAGGGTATTGATGAAATTAGCTTTTCCGAGCCTCGTCGTCACGCTAAAGTACAGCAATACACCAATTTGTTGGTTGGGCTCAATAAACTTTTTAATAATAAGAAAAAATAGCAGATTGGAATGAAGATACAGTTAGAGGGGATAACAAAAAGTTTTGGGAGTTTAAAAGTATTAAAAGGAATTGATCTTACCGTTTCCAAAGGGGAGATTGTAAGTATTGTTGGACCCAGTGGAGCCGGTAAGACTACCCTCCTACAGATTATTGGAACACTAGATCGTCCCGATGAAGGACGCATTATTATAGATGGTACACCTGTTCACGAATTGAAAGAGAAAGCTCTTTCTGCTTTTAGAAACCAACACATTGGTTTTGTTTTTCAATTTCATCAATTATTACCTGAGTTTACGGCATTGGAAAATGTAATGATTCCTGCACTGATTGGAGGAAAAAGCAAAGGAGACGCTTTGAAACAATCGGAAGAAACACTTTCTTTACTAGGTTTATCTGAACGTCTTCAACATAAGCCCAATGAACTTTCCGGTGGAGAAAAACAACGGGTAGCTGTGGCTCGTGCTTTAATTAACAACCCTTCGGTAATCTTGGCCGATGAGCCTTCGGGAAGCTTGGATTCACAAAACAAAGAGGAATTACATCAACTGTTTTTTGATTTACGTAAGGAGTTGGGGCAGACCTTTGTCATTGTTACTCACGATGAGAACTTGGCTAAACAAACCGATCGTAGCATCCATTTGATAGATGGTATTGTGCAATCTTAAAAGCTTTTACTCGTAACAAATGTAATGGGACAGCCGATTTAAATCGGCTGGTTTGAACTCGTCGTATAAGGAAAACACTTTTAACGTTTTTATCTTTCCTTTTCTCCTTTTATATTCAGTAATGATTTTTGCCTGATAAAAATTGAGGTAAGGATGAGCTTTTAGTCTGTTTAACCCCGCTTTGTTAATGTTCATTTTATGAATATCGTGTTCATCAATGAGGAACCACTTACTTAAAGAATCTGCTTTTAGATGGATTTCCTTGAGCTGGTTAACAGAATAATATCCTCCTAGTTTCTTTTTGTAATTCACAATAAGATTTGCAATGTAACTTCCAATGCCCGGGATTTTTTTAAGTAAGGTAGTATCTGCTTTATTCAGATTAATAGGAGTTACCGAATCAAATTTTTCTAATGGAACTTTGGTCAATACGGGGGTTATTGTATTGGAATCAATGAGATTGTATGTTGATTCACGGTGTTTGGTTCTGGGTGTAATCAGAAGGTAGGGTTCTATTTTTTGATAGTTTTCAGAAGTCAGTCCATAGAGTTTTTGAAACGCCTTTTTATTTTGAAAGTAGCCTCCTTTTTCCCTGTATTTTAATAAGTTCTTTATCATCCAATGAGGCATTCCCAAAGCTTGCAAGGTTGTGGAGTCTGCCCTATTAGGGTCAAAAGGGAAAAGATTTGCTTGTTGAAAAGAAAAAACGTTCTGTTTTTTACTTCTTTTATGAAATGTTTTTTGCTTCTTTATTTGTATGGAGGCCATCAATTGGTTGTACTCCTCTTCAATATGCTCATCATTCTTTTCCAAAGAATGTGAAGCCTGAAAGGTATCAACGGCTAAATTAGCAACCAATAAAAAGACAATAAAGACAGAAAGAATAAGAAGTCCTAGTTTTTGTTGTTTAGGTATGTATAGTAAATCTCTCCACATTAATTTAAGAAACTCAGTAGTCCAAACTCATTCATAAAGATAAGTGAAATCCCTATGGGAGCTACAAACTTTAATAGGAAAATGAGGGTTTTGAACAGTGGAACTTTAATGGTATTGTTGTTACTCAATTCATCCCAAACTATTTTCTTGTCCAGATACCAAGCCACAAAAATTGAAGTGAATAATCCACTGGTAGGTAGTAGTATTTTAGCGGTTAGAAAATCTAATCCTTCAAAGAAGTTCAAGCCAAATATTTTCAGATTGTCGAATGCCCCTAATGATAGAGAAGCAAACAGTCCTACCACAAAACAGCAAGCAGTTACAATACGTGCAGCTCTACCTCGTGTGAACTTAAATTCTTCGTGCAGGTAAGCAGTAACTACTTCGTGTAGAGATATGGTTGAAGTCAGAGCAGCTAGTGCAAGTAGCACATAAAAAAGAACCGAAGTTACATACGCTATGAGAGGGTAATTGCCAAAGGCCTGTTGAAAAACATTGGGTAGCGTAATGAAAACTAAACTAGGCCCTGCATCGGGTTGTATACCCACGGCAAAGGCCGCAGGAAAAATCATTAGTCCGGCCAAAATAGCAACAAAGGAGTCAATAATCCCTACACTAAAAGCGGTTTGTGTTAAATTGGTTTTCTTTGAAAAATAAGAAGCATAGGTACAAAGACATCCCATCCCTAGACTTAAAGAGTAAAAAGCCTGCCCCAAAGCCGCTAAAATTAAATCACCATTTATCTTATTCAAATCGGGTTTGAAAAGGAAAGAAACACCTTTTTCTGCACCCGGTAAGCTAACGGAACAAATGACTAGTATAATTAACAGAATAAAGAGTGCGGGCATCAATATTTTCGATGCCTTCTCTATTCCCTTTTCCACCCCTTTTACAATGATGAAGTGGGTTCCTAAAAGGAAAGCCAGCAACCATATAACAGGTCGCCAGGAGTTTGTGGAGAAATGGTTGAATGAAGCTATGAAATCGTTGGTTTGTTGTCCTTGGAATTGGTTAAATACAGCCTGAACAAAGTACTCCAGTGTCCATCCTGCCACTACGGCATAATAGCCTAATATAAGTCCTCCCGTTAAAACACCTATACGTCCCACCCATTTCCAGTTGGTTTTAGGAGCTAGTTTTTGATAGGCACCTGCTGTGTTGGCTCTGGCTCTGCGACCAATAATGAATTCAGCTATCATTACAGGTAATCCCAAAAGTAAAATACAGCAGATGTAAACTAAAATAAATGTTCCTCCGCCATGATTTCCTGCTTCAAAAGGAAACCTCCATATATTCCCTAGCCCAACGGCAGAGCCTGCTGAGGCTAATACAATACCTATTTTACTTCCAAAGTTCGCTCTGTTATTTCGACTCATTATTTTGTTGTAAACTTTTAAATCGTTATTAAAGTGCCGCAAAGATAGAGAAAATTCTTTAATTTGGGGGTTAAAACTTCTAAATGCATTAAAAGTATGTCGCTAACTAAATATCCTTTTCTCTCCACAATAGCTCTTCTTTTGTTGATTTACCTCACTTTTTTTAAGCCCCCTTCATTAGATAAACCACTCTTTTTTGAGCATCTGGATAAACTCGTTCATTTTCTAATGTATTGTGGAGTGGCTAGTGCTTTGTGGTTTGATTACTTACGTACTCACAACAACAAAATGAATAAAGGGTATGTAATAGCCTTTGTTTTTCCTATTCTTTTAGGGGGTGTTTTTGAGTTATTTCAGGAATACCTTACTACTTATCGGGGTGGTGAGTGGCTCGATTTTTTAGCCAATACGTTGGGTGTGTTTGGAGCATTGGCAGTTGCTCGTTATGTGTTGCAACCCCTACTGAATAAATATGATTTTCTAGGGAGCGACTTAAAAAGCGAAAAGTAAAGTATGGACCAATA
>CAZOVL010000052.1:0-19314 GCA_964583185.1 uncultured Bacteroides sp.
CTTCAAATCGCGGACAAAAATACAACTAATCTGCTGAAATACAAAGATATTCCTACAAAACATCATTTCAAAAACAAGATTTATCTAATGCTTTATACATTTAATAAGGAAAGTTGACTATCAGTATTCATTTAATTATTTTCCGTTAGGTCAACATTATCTATCTTAAAATACAAAAAGAGCTTTTCTAATACTACATAAAAATGTAATGTAGTCTGTAATATCTATCTATATTTATCATAAGGAGAAAAAAATCAGCTATAAACTTTAAAATAAGATTATTTTTTTATCTTTATGATTATTCAATTTAATTAAACATCTAAATATATGGAAAACTTCAACCAGGACTCTAGAGTCATGTCTGTAAAAGACTGGGTTATAACCTTACTTCTTATGATGATTCCAGTTGCAAACATTGTTCTCTTAATTTTATGGGCTATCGGCTCTGATGTAAATAAAAACAAACAAAATTGGGCAAAAGCAAGTATCTTCATTTTTTTAATATCTTTGGGTATAATAATTGTCCTTTCTATCCTTTTTACCGTGATTGGTATTAGTCTATACCGCTAGAATTTCTAAACAAATAGAACTATAAACTTGCTTTAAACCTAATGGATTAAAGCAAGTTTTTTATTAAACGACAAGCCCTTCTCCTCTTTCCACTACTCTTAAATTAAGTTCAAATCATCACTATTCAGTCAAAAGAGGTCCATTAATCTGTTTTTTCACTTTTTAGTTCTTTGGATTTAGAATCATCCAATAATTGATTTGTATATTTAAAAACAATTTATAAATCAAAACAATTTATTGACCCCTATTAATTCAAATTCACATGAAAAAAAGTACTTTGTTTACCCTTATTTTAACATTATTAGTAACTATGGGTTGTAAACCCACTCAATCAAAAAAAGAAGAAGCTAAAGACTCACATTATGTAGCTTATTTATTTAGTTATTTTACGGGAAATACAGGAGTAGAAGAATCCATTCGTTTTTCCATCAGCTTAGATGGGTTTAATTATTATACGCTCAATAACGATGAGCCTATATTAGATTCAAAAATAATTAGTTCTACAGGTGGAGTTCGTGATCCCCATATTTTAAGAGGAGAAGACGATCAGACTTTTTATATGGTGGTTACTGATATGGTTTCTGCTAGAGGCTGGGATTCAAACAGAGCTATGGTACTACTTAAATCCAATGATTTAGTGAACTGGACTCACTCTGTTATAAACATACAGGAAAAATATGAGGGTCAAGAAGACTTAAAACGAGTTTGGGCTCCTCAAACCATTTATGATGCTGAAGTGGGAAAATATATGGTTTATTTTTCAATGCAACACGAAGATGGACCAGACATTATTCACTATGCCTATACGAATGATGAGTTTACAGATTTTGTTACAGAACCCAAACCCTTATTTGTCCCTGAAGATAAAAAGTCGTGCATTGATGGAGACATTATCAATATGGATGGATTATATCATATGTTTTACAAAACTGAAGGTCATGGTAATGCGTTGAAAAAAGCCACAACCCAATCGCTTACCTCTGGTAAATGGCAAGAAAACGACAAATTCTATCAACAAACAACCGATGCTGTTGAAGGGTCTAGCGTTTTTAAGCTAATTGATTCTGATACCTATATATTAATGTACGACGTATATATGAAAGGTAGATATGAGTTTACAGAGAGCAAAGATTTAGAAAACTTCACTGTGATTGATGAAGGAAAAGTAACTATGGACTTCAAGCCTCGCCACGGCAGTGTGATTCCAATAACTAAAGATGAATTAGAAAGAGTACAAAACAAGTGGGGAGTCCCAGAAAGCTTAAAGTAAGCAATTCATATTTTAATAAAAAACCTATTTAATAAATGGCAATAAGTTTGTTCTTATTGCCATTTATTTTTGCATAAAATCTGTTTTCCCATTGAAAATAACTGATGATAAATTTAATAAAACAAAGATAAATCACTCCCTAAAACATCGAAAGAGAAGGAAAAGGAAAAAAAATATTGCACTGCATCATTTTTTTATTTCTTTTTTTCTTGGTTATGCAGTAACAAGAAAATCAAACATAAACAACACGTTATCAACATATTAATCACAATGAAAAACATCGTTTTTTATTATAAAAACGTTCTTACCATAAGGTTATTAACCTTTTTTCACAGAGAGAAATGCAGTAACAGTAAAAAATCACATTTACTAAGTGTAAGTACTTATTGAGACAGCAATCTCAAAACCCTAGGGGTTAAACCCTAAATAAACATTCATTTTACAAAATAACTAGATTAAGAACAACATGAAAAATTTTATCAAATTACAAAATGCATTTTTTGCTTTATTACTTTTAGGATTAACAGCTACTTTCACAGCTTGTAGTAGCGACGATGATGACATCAAAGCTGTACAATTAAGCGATGTTATTGGTAACTATGATGGAGAAATAAAAGTTGATCCAATAGTTGAAGAAGCTACTCGTGATAGAGAAATAACTGAAGAACCTCTAGTACAAGTAACTGGTGAGGAAATTAAAATTTCAAATCTTCCTTTTGATGCTATCTTAAAAGACATTATAGATAATGAAGAAATCATAGAAGAAGTTTTAGCTACAGTTAAAAACATTCAATATAGCTTAGGGTATACTGCAGAAATTGATACAGAAAAGAATGCACTTAATTTATCAATCAAAGCTGAAACTCCATTCCAAATCGACTATTTCTTAGCTGAAGAAGGAGCTACAAGAGAAGGTGAAGGAGAGGAAACTCCTGAAGAAATTGTACCTAATCGCTCACTAGTAGTATCTGTAGAGAAAGATGCAGAAGGTATTTACAAAGACAATACTTTAAAATTCACTCTAAAAGTAACTGAAATCACACAAAAAGAACTTCTAAACGAAACTGGAGAAGGTGAAGGAGAAGGTGAAGAAACACCTGAAGTTAAAGGTATATACACTTATAGCTTCTCTTTACTTAAAAAATAAGATTCTATAATTCCGTTTTTGCTAAGACCCGAAAAATTCATGAGTGAGTTTCTCGGGTCTTTTTTTATATTGTTTTTCTTAACAAAAACACATCTTTAGAAATTTCCTTTTTTATAGGTCCCTGACCAAAGGCTACTCGGTCCTAGACCGAGAGGTGTTCAGTCCTAGACCGAAGGGCCTTCGGTCTAGGACCGTCAATACCCCTAACCACAAGCAGTAGAAGACAGCTAAATAACTAGCATAAACAATCGTTATTTTAGCCCATAAAATTAGGACAAAAGGGATTCTAAAAACTCTTATTCATCGAACTAAAAACCCAACATATTCCGCTAAATTATTTTCAAAAAAAGCAAATTAATATGTGCTAAACAGAAAAAGAAAATGTGGTTTATATCAGTAGCACAAAAAGAATAATCCCCTTTTCAAATTGAATTTAAAAGGGGATTTTATAATTTTCATATTTAGGTAGTAATTATTTTTTATCTAACTCTTCAAAGCGAGAATTTTTACTAATAAACTCAGGAACTACATTTTTCATTATAGCTACTATTTCCATTGCATCATACGTTTGAGTACTCGCCACCAAGTCACTAATACAAGTTTTCACTTTATCATAATCGTACTCTCTTACATTAGCAATCATTATTTTATCGTGATAGGTCATCTGAGTCTGCTCTTTTACATTTAGTAATTCCTCATAAAGCTTTTCTCCATGACGCAATCCTGTAAACTCAATCTTGACTTCTGTTCGTCCGGACAATTTAATCATTCGTTTTGCTAAATCTAAAATTTTAACAGGATCACCCATATCAAAGATATATATTTCTCCTCCATGCCCCATACTTCCTGCTTCAAGAACTAATTTACACGCTTCGGGAATAGTCATAAAGTAACGAATAATTTCCGGATGGGTTACAGTTACAGGCCCTCCCATATTGATTTGCTTTCTAAAGCGAGGAATAACAGAACCATTCGAACCTAGAACATTACCAAAACGAGTAGTAATGAAGTTTGTATAAAATTCACCTTCATTTTCTTGTTGTAGTTTCTTTGCTAATGATTGAACATAAATCTCTGCAATACGTTTGGAACACCCCATAACATTCGTTGGATTCACGGCTTTATCCGTTGAAATCATAACAAATTTCTCAGCTTTATACTTCACAGCTAAATCGGCTAAAATACGTGTTCCTCCCACATTTACCTGAATTGCTTCAGAAACATTATCTTCCATCATAGGAACGTGCTTATAAGCAGCAGCATGAAAAATATATTGAGGTTTAAAAAGTTGGAAGATCTTTTCCATACGTGTAAGATTGGTAATATCAGCAACAATGGTTTTAGCTTCCACAGAACGCCAATCATCTTCCAATTCAAGTCGCACATCGTGTAAAGGAGTTTCTGCCTGATCAACTAGAATCAAAGAGAAAGGATTAAACTGAGCCACTTGTCTCATAATTTCACTACCAATTGACCCCGCAGCTCCTGTAATCATTACTCTTTTTCCTTCTAACTGATTCGCTATTTTGCGAATATCTATTTCGATGGGGTTACGTTGAAGCAGGTCTTCAATTTCAATTTTCTTAATATCTGTAGCAGCTAACTCTTTTCCATTCCATTCACTTAAAGGAGGTGCAGCAAGCAGCTTCATATTATGATCAAGTAAAACATCTGCCATATTACTCCTTTTAAAATTATCCATTTTTGCAGGAGAAACAATTAATGTATGTACTCTATATTGCTCCATTGAATCAATCAAATGCTCATCATTTGCCAACACCGGTACACCCATCATAACTTTGCCAATAAGTTCACTTTCGTCAGCAACAAATCCACGAACTCTATAGTTACTATTCATTTCAACACGAATGGATTTAGCAATATTTATCCCGGCTTCTTTTGCTCCATAAATAAAGACATTTACTCTAGATTTTCCGCCAAAATATATTGTGTCATACACCGATTTTACAATAACCCGAAAGCTAATCATCATAGCCAGGTTAATTACATAGGCTATTAATAAAACACTTAACGAAGGGAAATAGAACCCCAATCTGAAAACTTCATGCATAATACTGATGATTCCTAACAATCCATATGATAGGGAAAGGGAAACAACAATACGCATAATATCTACAAAAGAAGAGAAACGCAGAACATTTGCATAAGTCCTAAAAAGTCTAAAGAATAATGCATTGGCTGCAATAACATATACGATGGAAATAAAAGGTTGAGAGGAACCGGAGAAAACGCTCCAAGGATCATAGCGTAAAATATGTGCCAATAAGCAAGAAAAAACAATTATTACAACATCCAGTAATAATATAATCCAAATCGGAAGTACTCTTTTGGATAAGTATCGTTCAAAAAACTTATTTAACATTTTATTTGTTTTTATTGATAAAGCAACTGCAAAGTTAATTGTTTTTATACAAATCCATCCTTTATTTAGGTTTTTACTTAAAAAATGCACAAAACTACAAGAGTTAATTCCATAATATGAAAAAAGGATATTTAATGGAATAAAGACAATCATTCTTACGTAAAATTGATGAATAAATTATTTATCTTTGGAAAGAAATGTTGTAATTGCCCATAATTACCTTATTATAAGATTTTATGAAATTTATACGCTATATATTATTTATCCTTTTAATTCTCATCTCACATTTTTCTTCTGCACAAAAAATAGGTTTGGTATTGAGTGGAGGGGGTGCAAAAGGGTTAACTCACATTGGAGTTATTCGAGCCTTAGAAGAGAATAATATTCCTATTGATTATATTACAGGAACCTCAATGGGTGCTATCGTTGGATCATTATATGCCATGGGCTACTCTCCCGATGAAATGGAGGAATTATTACGATCAAAGGAATTTCAATATTGGTATACCGGAGAAGTGGAAAAAGAACATTTATACTATTTCAAGCGAAATGAACCGACATCTGAGTTTATAAACATTAAGTTTTCCACAAGAGACTCTTTAAAATTACGCCCTCAGATACTCCCCAAAAGTATGATTGACCCCATACAAATGAACTTGGCCTTTATGCAGTTGTTTTCCCAAGCAGAAACGGCTTCAAAAAGCGACTTTGATAACTTATTCGTTCCTTTTCGCTGCATTGCTTCGGATGTATACAATAAAAAACAAGTAGTGTTTAAAAGAGGAAGCCTTGCCGATGCCGTTAGAGCATCAATGAGTTTCCCCTTTGTATTCAAACCCTTGGAAATTGACAGTGTATTAATCTATGATGGGGGTATTTACAATAACTTCCCAACGGATGTTATGATGGAAGATTTTAATCCTGATTTAATGATTGGTGTAGTGGTTGCCAGTGGTCCTAAAAGATTAGATATAAACGACATTATGAGTCAAATGGAAAATATGATTATGCAAAAAACAGATTATACCATTCCTGATTCATTAGGGTTAGCTCTAAACTTTAGATTCGATGACATAACCTTACTCGACTTTCACCGTATTGATGAGTTGGTGCAAATTGGATATGATGAAACTATAAGTAAAATGGATTCTATAAAAAGTAGAGTAAATCGTTTTACAACAGCCGAAAACCTGTCACTACGAAGAAAAATTTATAAAAGCCACTATCCGGAACTTAAATTTAAGAACATCTATATTTCGGGGACAACGCCCGAACAAGAAAGGTATATAAAGAAAGAATTTTACCGCAACCTTGAAAGTGATTATCTAAGCTTTGAAGATATCAAGAAGGTCTATTTTAGACTCTTAGCCGGAAATATTATTTCTGAAATTGAGCCACATGCAAGCTATAATTACGATGACAATATGTACGATTTATTCTTAGATGTTACCTTAGAGGAAGACTTCATTGTCCGATTTGGTGGATCAATATCTAGTACAGTATCTAACCAAATATATATTGGAGGAACATTTCAAAATCTGAACAACTATGCCAAGGAATTCACCTTTGATGGACAACTAGGAAAAATTTATAATAGTGCCCAACTAGCTGCTAAAATCGATTTACCTACTAAAATTCCTACATCGCTTAAGTTGATTGCCACTTATAATGATTTTGATTATTTTAAGAGAGATAAACTTTTCTCTTCCGGAGATATTCCGGCTTTCAATAAAAGTAGAGAAATGTTCTTAAAACTAAAAATTGCACTTCCTTTTATGTCCAACAGAAAAACAGAATTTGGTTTTGGCATTGGTAAGCTTGAAGATAGATATTTCCAATCTCGAATCATTGACTTTGATGAAGATAGATTTGATATAAGTAATTATTTTCTATGGGGTGGTAACATTTCATTCACAGGAAACACACTAACGAACAAACAATTTCCTATTGACGGATACAAAGAAGCTTTGATTGCCCAAGTATACACAGGAAGAGAGAAATACAAACCACACAATAAAACTGAAGGAGAGAATGTGAAAGAAAATTACTCTTGGCTCCAAATTTCATACAAAAGAGAAAGCTATCACTCTATGAGCAAAAATTTCATATTGGGTTGGATGGTTGAAGGGCTCTATTCTTCAAAAAACTTTTCTAACAATTATTCTGCAACTATGATGCAAGCCGGTAGCTTTACCCCCACTCCACATAGTAAGATTTTATATAATGAACATTTTAGAGCCAATCAATTTGTTGCGGCAGGAATTAAACCAATAGTTCCATTAAATAAACTGTTCCATTTAAGAACAGAACTGTATGGATTTCTACCTATTTTCTCCATAAAGCAGAGTTCTGATAACAAAGCTTATTATAGTAAATCCTTTTCTGACTTTGAATATATGGGTGAAATATCTTTAGTTTGTCATCTGCCTTTCTTGGCTATTTCCGCCTATTTAAATCATTATAGTTCTCCTAAAAACGAGTGGAATGTTGGTTTAACTATTGGTTGGCAACTATTTAACAATAAATTTATTGAATAATTATAAGGTAAGGTTAGTCTACTTTTACAGACCGACCATTAGAAGTTTTAATAAAATTTTATAGAGAATAACTTGCCTTTTAACAAAAACTCTGTATCTTTGCAACCGTTAAACAAGGCCGCGTAGCTCAACTGAATAGAGTAACTGACTACGGATCAGTAGGTTGCAGGTTTGAACCCTGCCGCGGTCACAAATTTTGTTGACACATACTGATATAAATCAAAAGGTCGCGTAGCTCAACTGAATAGAGTAACTGACTACGGATCAGTAGGTTGCAGGTTTGAACCCTGCCGCGATCACACAGAAGAGTGTTTTAATCTTAGTATTAAAACACTCTTCTGCTTTTTATCTCTTCTCCCAAACATTTACTTAATCCATTAAAATAAAGAATAAAAAAAGGAACGAGTACTTTTCTCATTCCTTCCATTTGATATAAATAAAGTTTATTATTATTTTCTCAAAAAGTCGGTCATCAAAAATATGGTTTGACCATCTACTCTACCTTGAACGTGTGTTGGATCATCTGAAGAGAGTCTAATTCCACGAACTCTAGTTCCTCTTTTTACTACCATTGAAGAACCTTTAACCTTCAAATCTTTAATTACAGTTACATCATCTCCGTCCATAAGCTCATTACCATTGCTATCAATAACTTTAGATGCAGATTCTGCAACTACAGCATCTTCTTCAGTCCATGCATGAAAACATTCGGTACAATGATATAGTGATCCATCAAAATAAGTAACAGAGCTGCCACATTTAATACAATTTGGTGTATCTCCCATTTTAAAAAGCTTTTTAATTCGTTTATACTTAATATCTTTCTCAAAGATAGACTAAATCTTATGAGTAGTCAAAATTATTCTTTTTATTGTGACTCAAGATTATTGTTTGTACTCTAGTCTCCCTTACTTTCTACGCAAATGAAGATGAGAATAAAGTTTTTTCTTCTCCAAAAGACAAAAAATCACAACAGCCACTCAAAAACTTCTCTTTGTGAAACTATTTTTCATATCTTTCGTTATTATAACTTATAAATAACACAAAAGAGGTGTATAATGCTGATGAATGCTCTTTTTTCAAAATATAAACTCCTATGACTGCATACAAAATTTTATTTAAAAACCATCTTGCTAAAATCATATGGAGCCCTATTTTAATTTTGATATTTGTAGCTTGTGAAACTACTCTACCCTACTATATGTCCATAATTATAGATAAAGGAATTATGGAGAATAATTGGGATATTATAGTAAACACAGGAATCATAATGATTGGAATTTCCATTCTTAGTTTATTAACCAATCTATTAAATATTTACATCTCATCAGATGTTTCGGTTCAATATGGAACAGATTTAAGAAACTCTCTCTTTCATAAAATACAATCTTTCTCTTTAAAAGATATTGACCAATTCCAATCTTCAACATTAATCACTCGGTTAACAAACGATGTTTCTATTATTCAAAGAGCTGTTTTAACCCTTTTACGTGTGTTTCTTAGAGCTCCTCTAATGCTGATTTTTGCATTCTTCTTTATTATAAAAATTAATGCGAGTCTATCTTTTATTGTGTTTATAGCAATTATTATTTTAGCTCTGGTTGTAACTGCGATATTAAAAAAAGTATTTCCCCTATTTACTAAAACACAAGAAAAATTAGACAGACTCAACTTGGTTATTCAAGAAAACTTGAACAACATACGGATAGTTAAAGCATACACTAGAGAGGATTTTGAAATAGAAAAGTTCAGAAAAAGCAACACAGAGCATCGAAATGTAACACTAAAGGCATGGGATATTTTAGTTTGTGCATACCCTTTAATGGAGTTAATCATTAATACCGCAATTATTATTGTGATATGGATTGGAGGAAACCGAGTAATGAACAATGAAATGCAAGTAGGTGAACTCATTGCCATTATAAACTATTTTGTACAGATACTAATGGCTTTAGTAATGTTATCTTTTACAATTATGGGATTTGGCAGAGCATGGGCTTCACTAAAAAGGACAGATGAAATTCTTGATTTTTCTCCAACGGTTATTGATACACAAAAGAACAGTAATGAAGAAATAGCAGAAGGTAAGATAGAATTTAAGAATGTTTGTCTACAATATTCCGACAATGAAGATACAGCACTCAACAATATATCTTTTAAGATTAATCCAAAAGAAACTGTAGCCATAGTAGGTTCTACCGGATCAGGAAAAAGCTCTATACTAAACTTAATACCGCGGCTTTACGATGTAACATCCGGAGAAATTCTTATAGACAATAAGAATATTAAAAACTATTCAAAAAAGGCATTGCGAAATAAAATGGGAGTTGTTTTTCAAGTAAACGAACTCTTTACAGGTACTATTGCTGATAATCTGCGATGGGGAAATCTTACGGTATCTCAAGAAGAAATGGAAAATGCAGCAAAAATTGCAGAAGCTCATAATTTCATTATGCAGTTAGCTGAAGGGTATGAAACTCAGTTGGGACGGGGAGGAATTAATTTATCGGGAGGACAACGTCAACGCATTTGCATAGCCAGAGCCCTGTTAACCTATCCTAAAATATTACTATTGGATGATTCAACCAGTGCTGTAGATGCTAAAACCGAAAAAAAAATCTGGCAAAATTTAAGCGTAAATAAAGGGCAAATGACAACTCTCATTATTACACAACGTATCCACACCCTAAATGCCGTTCATAGAGTAATAGTAATGGATAAAGGAAAAGTAGCTGCATTTGATACACCTGAAGAACTTATGAGAAATTCTCAAACGTATCAACAACTATTTCAAATAGAACAATAAGAAAACATGACAGAAAAAGACAAACCTAAAAACAGCAAGAAATCCTTTTTAAGACTCTTTTCTTACCTCTACAAAGAAGATAAAAGCATTCCTTTGATTGTTTTTTTGATGCTTCTGAACATAGCGTGTACACTTACCACCTCTTATCTGTTAAGACCACTAATCAATGACTATATCTTACCTAAAAAATTCAATGAGTTTCCCTATATGTTGGCCACGCTTGCAGGTGTGTATCTGCTAGGTGTAATTGCTGTATACTTACAAAATAAATACCTGGTACATTTAGGACAGAACACTATAACTAAACTAAGGCAAGAACTATTTGAGAAAATGGAACGCCTCCCCATTCGTTTTTTCGACTCGAAAAGACATGGTGACTTAATGAGTCGTTATACCAATGATATGGATCGGATTAGTGATGTTTTAACAGATAGTTTAGCAGAATTATTTGTTAGTAGCTTAATGCTGGTTAGCATATTTGTCATTATGATATATATCAGTCCATTATTAACCCTAATTGTGGCTATAACATTGCCTTTAATGTATTTAGCCGTACGAAAAATTGTAAAACGCAGTAGATTATATTTCCAAAAGCAGCAGAAAAGTGTAGGAGAATTAAATGGATATATTGAGGAGATGATTACAGCAAGTTCAGTAATTAAGGTCTTTAATCACGAAGAAAAAATAAAAAATGATTTTCAAATCTTAAACAATCAATTGAACGAAGAAGCTAAAAAAGCACAATTATACTCCGGAATGATAATGCCATTAATGCAAAACTTCAATACACTTAACTTTGTATTTATTACAATTGTGGGTGGTTTTCTTGCACTAACAAATCACTTGGATGTAGGTGGGCTCGCTTCATTTATTCAATACTCCAGACGTTTTGGTGGACCTATCAATCAATTAGCCACAATGTATAATAACTTACAGTCTGCCCTAGCTAGTGCAGAACGTGTATTTGAACTTTTAGATAGCGAACCCGAATCGGAAGTAACAAATAAGCCACTACTCATTGAAAACTTTAAAGGCGATATTGTTTTTGATCGGGTTGTTTTTGGGTACAAACCGAATAAAACAATACTAAAAGAAGTGTCATTTCATATTCTTTCCGGAAGCAAAGTAGCATTAGTTGGACCAACCGGAGCAGGTAAAACCACTATATTTAATTTACTTCCTCGTTTTTTTGATTGTGATTCGGGAGACATCCGAATAGATAATAACTCTATTTATGATATTAAGAAACAAAACCTCAGGGAAAAAATAACATTGGTTTTACAAGACACTCATCTTTTCTCCGGTACCATTATGGAAAACATCCGATTTGGTCGCCCACAGGCTTCAGATGAGGAGGTGATACAAGCAGCAAAAATAGCAACAGCACATTCTTATATTCAAAATCTACCCAATGGATATAATACTTATTTGGAAAATGATGGAAGTAACTTAAGTCAGGGGCAGCGACAACTTCTTAATATTGCTAGAGCAGCAATAGCTAACCCTCAAATACTTCTATTGGATGAAGCGACAAGTAACATTGACTCACAAAGTGAAGTATTAATACAAAAAGGACTTTACCAGTTAATGCAAGATAGAACTACCTTAATTATTGCTCACAGACTATCAACCGTTCGTAGTGTAGATAAGATATTAGTTATAAAAAAAGGAGAGATTGCAGAAGAAGGCACCCATGAAGAACTTATAGCACAAAAGGGGCTATATCACTCACTGTATAAAGAGCAATATTTCAATAGAGTTAACTCATAAAAAAACAAAATCCACATTAATAAGGTAAAGGATCGTTGTTGGCTTTATATATTTCATTATAAGGGTCGTCAGCTATTCCCAACGAGGAACCAGCCATATCCTGAGGCACATCCATCGTATTCATTTTGGAGCTTATCTGACCAAATTCTGTTATGGAAGAAATATCATTATCATTGATATTTTGGAACTTGGTTAATGCACCTGTAAATCGTAAGAGAATATTTGCTGTTGCACCATTACGATGTTTTGCTATAATAAACTCGGCCATACCTCTTAAATCTCTTCCTTTTTCGTCTTCAAAGATTTTATAATATTCAGGTCGGTGAATAAAGCAAACAATATCGGCATCTTGCTCAATAGCTCCCGATTCACGTAAATCGCTTAACTGAGGTCTTTTTCCATCAACTCCTTCACGACTTTCAACTCCACGATTCAACTGAGATAGTGCTATGATTGGAATATCTAATTCTTTAGATAAACCTTTCAAAGAACGAGATATAGTACTTACTTCTTCCTGACGACTATTGAAAGACATACCACTAGCATTCATCAACTGCAAATAGTCAATGATAATAATCTCAACCTTATGTTCTCTAACTAAACGACGAGCTTTAGTTCTTAATTCAAAAACAGAAAGAGAAGGCGTATCATCTACATATAAAGGAGCATTAATTAAACCATTTAGCTTACTATCCAGTTGTTGCCATTCGTAATCAGCCAACTGACCACTTTTTATTTTATCTCCCGGAATTTCACATACATTTGAAATCAATCGATTTACCAATTGTACATTACTCATCTCCAAGGAGAATAGAGCAACAGGTCTCCTATAGTCTACAGCAATATTTCTAGCTAAAGACAAAACAAAAGCAGTTTTACCCATAGCCGGACGAGCAGCAATAATAATTAAGTCAGATTTTTGCCAACCGGAAGTAATTCGATCCAGGTCTTCAAAACCACTTTCCAAACCACTCAAACCATCCGTACGAGAAGCAGCTTTTTTTAATAGTTCATATGCATCTTGAATTACCGGATCAATCTGTGTATAATCTTTCTTCATATTACGCTGAGAAAGTTCAAACAAACTTCCTTCGGCTTCCTGCATCAAATCATCCACATCAAGGGTCTCATCAAAAGCTTTTGATTGAATGTTACTTGAAAAACTTATTAGTTGTCGAGCTAGATATTTTTGGGCTATAATTCTAGCATGATATTCTATATGTGCAGAAGTGGCTACATTACTACTTAGCTGAGTAATATAAAATGGGCCTCCTATTTCTTCCAAATTTCCCTGTTTAGCTAATTGATCTTTTACGGTTAAAATATCAACCGGACGCTGGTTCATAGCTAATTCAGCAATGGCTTCATAAATTAATTGATGTTTATGCTCATAAAACGATTCAGGACGTAAAATCTCACAAACCAAAGAATAGGCATCCTTTTCAATCATCAAAGCACCTAAAACAGCTTCTTCAAGCTCAACTGCTTGTGGCTGAATGCGTCCATATTCATTTACCTCTTGTGGATTGTTTCGCTTAGTATATGATTTTCGTTTCTGTATAGCCATTATCTCTTTTTTCTTAAATGTTATACAAAGATAAAACACTCTCACGACTTAACATAGAATCAGAAGAGTGTTTTATCAATATCTATTCAACAGGTCAAAATGTTTTTTGTTGATAAGTAAACCCATTCATTGTTTTAGCTTTATTTGTATTAAATATTTGAAAACAGAAGAAAAGGATACAAATAAAAAACTAAAGACATTTTTTTACTTTCTTTTAATCATAACGTTTATAATATATTTTAGTAATTTCGACAAGAGATATTTAATGTATTTGTTGTCTATAAAAAACACACATTAAATTAACTAGTTGATATAGAGTTAAGAACTCCTTACACTATATTAAAAGACTCTATAAGTTCTTATATTTTATAACTTTAAAATAGTTCATCCATCTTATTATGAAGATTAAAATTTTTTTGTTCTTGTTCCTTTCATTATTTGCAATGAATACTTATTCTGATAATTATAGATTCAAATATTTAGACATAAAAAATGGTTTATCCAATAATTTCATAATGAGTATAGCTCAAGATAAAAAAGGATTTATTTGGATTGCAACCGAATCAGGCTTAAACCGATTTGATGGAAAAAAATTCAAAAACTATGAAAAAAGTAGAACAAACAGTCTAAACTCAATCAGTGGTAATGCATTAAACAGATTATATTATGACAAAAAAGACGATATATTATGGATTGCCACTCAACGTGAAGGATTAAATGCTTTTGATTGTGCAACAGAGCAATTTATTCATTATAGACACTCAGAGAATAGAGAATCGATTATTAGTAATGACATTACTCATATTACTAAATCCTCAAACGGAGGCTTATGGATATCTTCCTACTATAGTGGCATTGATTACTTCGACAAAAAGACCAATTCTTTCAGTCATTATAATACAACAACTATACCCAATTTAATCAGCAATATGACATGGGTTGTAGAAGAGGACAGTATAAATCGAACATTATTAATTGGGCATGTAAATAATGGATTAAGTGTTATGTCTTTAAAAGATAAAACTGTTAAAAACTTCAAACACAACCCTAAAGATAAATATAGTATTCCTAACAATACTGTACACTCTATCTGCATTGACTCCAATAACAATATATGGATTGGAACTGAAAATGGTTTAGCTTTCTTTGATTCTACAAATGGACTATTTCATACATTCAAGCATAACAAGAAAAATCAAAACTCAATTTCGTCTAATTTTATATATTCAATTAAAGAAATAAAAAATAAAAAGCTTATCATTTCTACTCAAAGTGGTGGAGTCAACATATTAGATTTGAAGAGGAATCAATTAACCACTCCTGAAAATTTCGTATTCAATAAAATTAATAACGAAAACTTTGGGAAAGGGATTAATCATTTATCCATAAAAGATGTATATCAAGATTCTTTTGACAATATCTGGATTGGTACATATGGTGAAGGAATAAATGTAATGTATCCATCAATCTTACCATTCAATACCTGGGAATACTCTCCTATCAATGAGAAAAAAGACAGACTCAATCATAAAGTGGCATGGGGTATTTGCTCGGATTCAAAGGACAACTTATGGATTGGAACTGATGGAGGTGGCATCAATGTCTTTAATAATGGAAGTGTAGAAAAAACATATACCAAAGAAAACAGCACACTTGTAGATAATTTTATATTAGCTGCAATCAAAGATTCAAGAGATAATCTATGGTTTGGAACATTCAATAACGGAGTTAGTGTATTTAACATTGAAACTAAAAACTTCTCAACAATCAGTTTTAATGATTCAACTAAAAAAGATGTCAGGTGTTTTTACGAAAGCCCCAAAGAACAAATTTATATAGGAACTAATTATGGTTTTTACATCTATGACCAACGAACCAAGAAAATAACTAACTACAATAGCGACAACTCAGCAATAAGCGAAAATTTTGTCCGATCAATAGCTGAAGATTCTTTCGAAAACTTATGGATTGGAACTTTTGGCAGTGGGTTGTTTATACTAGATAAACAACTGAATTTAGTCCAGCATTTTGATACATATAATGGTTTTTTGTCAAATACTATAAATCATATTTTCAAAGATAGCAAGAATCAAATGTGGATTGCCACAGGAGAAGGATTGGTTTTCTTTCCAAAAGAAGATAAGTCTTCTACATACAACATTATTTCAGAAAACGAAGGGCTTATAAATAGCCACATTAGAGCAATTACTGAAGATAATGAAAATAACATTTGGATTAGTACAAATAAAGGGATTAGTCAGATTACACCAGAAAAAACCATATATAACTACAATGACATTACAGGAATTCCTCTAGGAAATTTCATGAGTGGATCGGTTACCAAAACATCTGATGGTAGCATCTACTTTGGCTCACAAAATGGAGTATGTTTCTTTCACCCAAAGAAAATACAAATTAATATCCCTATGTCTCCAGTAACAATCACTGATATAATTGTCTACAGCTCTAAAAAAGATGCAAATAGACCCATTAATACTTTTCCTGTTAATGGGAAAATAAATCTTCCCTATAATAACAATACTTTTAGTGTTTCATTTAACAATCTAAATATTGCTCAGAATTCAATGACTGAATATGCTTATTTATTAAATGACATAAACGATGTTTGGATTAGTACAGGCAGTGAAAATTACGTAACTTTTCGCAATCTCCCCCATGGAAAATACACATTAAACATTAAGTCCAGGTTGGCAAATCAAGATTGGGATGAGAATTGGGCTTCATTACGAATAGTTATTCATCCTCCACTCTGGTTAACATGGTGGGCTAAAACTCTTTATATTTTATTAATCCTAAGTATTATCTTATTAATTCTTTGGTTTTATAAAAGAAAACTAGAAGTAGAGTCAACACTTATGTTAGAAAAGAAAAACCATATACAAGAACAGGAGCTAAACAATGAAAGACTTCGTTTTTTCACAAATATCACACACGAATTAAGAACTCCATTAACGCTAATATTGGGACCTCTTGACGACCTCTTTAATGATAAAGAGTTGACAGAAAAACAAAGAAAGAGAATTAGTAAAATTAAATCCAGTGGAAATAGACTATATGAACTTATTAATCAAATATTGGAGTTTAGAAAAACAGAAACTGAAAACAGAAAGCTTAAAGTATCCAAAGAAGATATATTGAGTTTAATTGGTGAGGTAGGGTTAAAATATAAAGAGTTAAACATAAACAAATCACTAGAAATAAACACTATTATTGAATCTAATGATACCATTTTATTTTTTGATGAAGAAGTCATCACTATGGTTTTAGATAATTTAATTTCAAACTCCATTAAACACACCCCCAAAGGCTCAATACAAATTATCGTTAGAGATGTAGTTAAAGAGACTTTAAATTACCTTGAAATAGAGGTAAAAGACACAGGAAAAGGAATTCCGGAAGAATATCAGGATAAAATATTTAACCGTTATTTCCAAGTTGAAACGGATAAAAATATTGCAGGTACAGGCATTGGATTGTCTCTAGTGAAAAATCTGATAGAATTACATCAAGCCCAGATTTCATTTACTAGTTCTCCAAACCAAGGCTCATCTTTCTTTATACTACTCAATAAAAACAATACTTACCCCTCTGCTATTCATAAAATAGAGATACAATCAAACAATAAAGAAGAGTCACAAAATGAAGCGTTTACAAATCAAGAAAACGTATCTCTCCAGCAAACCATATTGGTAGTTGAGGATAATGAGGATATTAGAAAATACATCAAAGAATCTTTATCGGATTATTACACCATTTTAACAACTGACAATGGAGAGAAAGGCTATGAACTCGCAATAGAACATACTCCTGATTTAATCATAAGTGATATTATGATGCCAATAATGGATGGAATAGAATTATGTGATAAAATAAAAAAGGATGTAAGAACAAGCCATATCCCTGTAATTCTATTAACAGCAAAAGATAGAATTGAAGACAGAGCAAAAGGATACGAAGTTGGTGCAGACTCTTACATAATAAAACCTTTTAATACAAGACTTTTACACAGTAGGATAAGCAATCTTTTTGAAAACAGAAAAAAAACGGCTGAACTCATCAAAAACAATACAAGTATTAAGAATGAGATAATTAATGAGTCAATTAATAAATTAGATAAAGAGTTCTTAGAAAAGTTAGAGACTGTTGTTCTAGAAAATATCGAATCTGAAAATTTAGCTGTAGCTACTATAGCTAAGAAAATGAATATGAGCCATTCTACACTATATAGAAAGGTGAAATCATTAACTGATATGAGTGTGAATGAATACACTAGAAAACTAAAAATGCAAAAAGCCGAACAACTATTATTAGAAGGCAAGTATAACATCTCCGAAATTTCTTATATGGTAGGCATAAATAGTATTACATATTTTAGACAATGCTTTAAAGATCAGTATGGATTACCCCCATCAGATTATGTGAAGTATATTTTAGAAAACAACAAAAAGAAAAATGATTAACGATAAATAATGACTATTCATAAAAGTATAATCACATTTTTTAAATGACAAAAAAAATCAAACATCAATAAGTAAAGGAATGTATTATGTCTTCTGTCTAAAATATATAAAAGTCACACACTGATTACTAGTTAAAAAAGACACACAGATGTTAATCAATCTATAAAAACACAGATGATTCTTTTTTATTTCTAATAAACAAGCTGCATATCACGACAGATAAAAGTAATCAATAATTACAAATAAAACAACGGACACATAAGTCCAATAATTAATAAAAATGGAGTAGAACTATAACTTATTTTCTGACAATAATAAGTTAGAAAAAGAACAGCAAATTAAAGTATCACATAAAACTCACATACATTGCATTTTTAATCAAACTACTTATATCACTAGGAGTAACACCCTTTTGTAGATGAATAAAGAACAAACATTCATTTAATTAATATTCAATTAGAAATTACACACTTCAATAGATTATAATAAATACTATTCAGCAAGGAGTTATACTTTATAAGAAACCTCTAACTAATTATATAATCACACTTTGTTCTAAGTTAATTATTCTTCTCAAAACCAATATAAAGACAAGCAGCTATTAAAAAAATAATAGATAAAGAAGTTATTTAATACATTTATTTAATCTTCGAAAAATATAATAGAGCAAAAGCCCAACAAGTAATGCTTTTGAAAGTACATTACCCAATTATACAACAGAAAACATAAAAAAATCACAACAATACTTGGCTATCTAAAAATAAATCACCAATATTGTATTAT
>CAZOVL010000053.1:0-19181 GCA_964583185.1 uncultured Bacteroides sp.
CTTTGTTCGGTATCACCGTATTCCTTTTTCTTTCATCTTAAAACTCCACGCGAATCAGCGCGAATCGCGTGGAGCAGGCAAACTTACAAAACTTCACATTTCAGGCCTTTACGCCTGTATAGGGATCACCCTCACAAGGGTGTTTTTTATTTTTATCTATAACTGTATTCACTTATTCTTACTAGGTCTCTTTGCAATGCCAGTAGTTGTGCCAACATACTAACTACTTTATTCATACTTTGATGGATGGCTTCCAGTAGCACCTGCTCTCTATCCGTTTCACACATAATCCATTCCTATTAAATCGCGATAAGCCACTTGTAAACCCACCACCAAAGGGGTATGACCTATGGAGGGATAAAACTGCCGGATATCGCTACGGAAAAAATAGGGGTACTGTTTTTTGTACCGTTGGATGTAGCGGATAATGGTGTCCTGCTTAAAGCCCACTAAATGGTGCCCGGGCAAACGCCGCGCCAGTTTCGCCTTGAAATCTACACGCAGGCTTTGAGCCAATGCCCGCTCATCCAAACCCGTGGGGGTGGTGTAGTAGGGAAGGGGACGTATGGTGGGTCGTATGGGTTTCATCTCTAGGGTTTATGTTGTTTTACTCATTAAAAAAAATTAACGCTTTTGTTTTTTGTGCTCTGCCGGCCGTTCAAAGCCGGCAGAACTAACTTACCTACTGCTTAGGGTAGGTAAGAGGTAAGAAGGTCTGTGTAAGGTACTTAAGCCTCCTTTTTGTGTGTGGTAGGGAGTGGCTCTTGGGGTTTTTTGCTTTCCCTCTTGGGCTACATTTTCTCCCTTGGTGTTCATTGTCAGTACTTTAACTCCTTCTTGTTTCTTTCCCCTTGCTTTTTGTGTTCCTAGGGTAGAGCCCCTCTACCCTAGGGTGGGGTGTCCATAACTTTGCCATGACAGCAAGTTTTTTATTTTTGCGTTGGCGTGGCTATTGAGTTATTTTCGTACGCAGCGGATCTGCAGCGGCCCGGTGTTTAGTCGATCGCCATTGATATATACAACCGTGGCGATATGCCATTGTCCCCAATCACCTGTAATGCCCCATGTTCGTTCTTGATAATATGCTGTGCCAGCGCCATGGCTATCCAAGGATGTGTTCCATTTCAACACGGCAGCCTTATGTCCATAGGTTTGTACGCCGCTTGCGGAATGTATCCATACTATGGCGAGCACGTGCCCCTCAACCGTTTGATCCGTCGGATCGGTGTCGAGCGGTATGTATGTTCCAATGTTACCTGCATTATCCCCACCCTGTAGCCCTGTTGTGTTGTTGGGTTGATTTGACCATGGAACGCCCTTCGTACCATGTGCAAGGTTCCCTCCGGTGTTCATTCTGAAAGTTCTAACGGGGTTACTTGACAAAGGCACGTATAGTACAAAAGGCGTTTTGTGTTCGGGTTCAAGCGTTTCGTTGGTGTTGCTCGATATTATCACGTGCTTTTTAATGTACTCCGCGTCGGCCACAGTTGGCAGTGCGAAGCCTCTTGGGCAATGGTTTCTGAAGTCGGTATTATAATTTTTTTCCAGAGAGTATTTTCCTCTCGCATATTTATAATTACCAGGCTCAGAGCTGGCGAAGCCTTTCGTATAGTACCCGTCTTTGACGGTCATTCCTATCGTGGCTCCCAGTTCACGATCCAGCCACATCTTCCCATTCATATTAAATGTGCCGTAGTAGTATATTTTATTGTCGTCTGGGAGCGTGCCCAACACCCCGGTCTGGTGCGTAATAAATTCGGCTTTGTCGCCATCTTCATATTCTATGGTAAACCCACCACTCCAGCCGGCACCCACATCTCCTGCCGGAAGTATTTCAATCGTTTTTTGGGTGGCGGCATCGCCTGTGTCACTCATTTTACTAAACACCAGTCCTTGTCCCGCATAACCCACCGGCACAATTTTCCAGGCTTGTGACGATTGAATCTCCAAGTGATATTTAATGGCTTGGTGCTCGGCAATGGCAAAGTGCAGGTGGTTTTTACCGCTCTGTCCGTCGGGCAAGCCCACGATGTTGTTGTAAATTGAGGCCACAATGCCTTTCTCTTCATAAGTTCCGCTGTTGTTTAGTTCCAACATCACCACCTTCAGTTGGCGCTCAAACGGGTCGGTGGGTGACGTCAAACTCTGAATCACGTGGGCCTGTGCCGAGGCAATCAGGCTACCTTGTTTCACCACAAACTTGAGGTCGGCCTTGCGTAGAATGGA
Source organism: uncultured Bacteroides sp. (assembly GCA_964583185.1). GTDB lineage: Bacteria > Bacteroidota > Bacteroidia > Bacteroidales > Bacteroidaceae > Bacteroides_E. The sequence goes on from CAZOVL010000053.1 coordinate 2,227, forward strand.
TGAGGTGTTATTGGCTGCCGTTACGTTAAAGTAATACAATCCCGCTGCAGCATCATCGGGCGTGGCACCATTTGTCAGGGTCAGCCATCCGGTGTTACTCCCCTCGTAAAGCACCGAGTGCTTGATATCGCTGCGGCTCACTCCGGTAAAATTGCCTTGCAGGTTCACACAAATCTCTTTGGTGTCGCCCGCCATCATAAACCACAGGTCGCTGGGTTGCAATTTGATGCCCCCTATTTGCGAGGTTGGGTTTAGCTGGGTCAGCTTCACCGGTAGGTTAATGGTTCCCCAGCTTACGGTTGCAGTTGCTTCGCGGTCGGCCGTCGTTTCATTGTCGGCAATAGCCTTCACGATGATGTATCTATCGGCAGGACTAGCTACCTTGCTCGACTCAAAGAACGTAGCATCCGCACCAGCCGGTGCCCCCACCGTCCAGCTTCCGCTGATGGGGTTGCTAGCCGAAAGGATGGTAAATACTTCAAGCTGTACTTCCTGGTTTCCCTTATCACTGAAAATCACGTTCCGTTGCGATACCGCCAGTCCGTTACCGTGCTCATCAAAGATGTAAGTACCTAAAAAATCATCGTCCCACTCGTTGATGGTGTAATCCATCTTCAGTTGGGTTTTATCGTACGCTTCACCCGGATCGGTCTCGCCCGCATCGGTCACGTTGGTGATGTTGATGGTATAGGCTCCATTGGCACGTACATTCTGTGCCCCCGTAGGAGAAGATACATTCACGCGGTAATACGTCGTCGTGGCACTGCCGTTGTATTTTCCACCAATAATCAGACACGTGGTTTCGTGGTCTTGTATCGTGGGAACCATTACGTGGTTCGGCATCGCATAGAGCTTAGCCAGGATGCTGGTGGCCCCATTGGCTTTCACCACTTGTTGGTCGTAGTTTAGAAAATTAGCATCACTCACAAAGGTTCCCCCTTCGTCCAGCATATGCCCGCGTGCACGCGCATTCCATACCTGTGCCGACTCCAATATAAACTGAGTAGTTGAATTGTTTACCAGGTCAATACGTGCCACCCGGCGCTTAAACGTAATGCTGGCCACGTTGGTGTTGGCCGCTTTGGTAAACGAGGACGACATAGGCAGTGGTGCCTTAATTCCGGTCTTATCCACGTAGTAAGCCTTTAAGTATGCCTTCGCATCCGCAAAGCTTTTCGTTGCCACCTTGTTATCAAAGAAATCAGCCACACTGTTCTCACCATCCAAGAAAGCATAACGGTCAAAGTTGGCTAAAAATATCAGTTGCCACTCATCGTCCACACTCTCACCGTCAGGCAGGGTAACACGGGCATTGCCTGTGGCCGTGTTTTGCGACACCCCCGTGCGGGTGTACCCCACATATGTATTGGCAGCGGCGTGCGAAGCCGCACGGAAAAAGAGCGTGTACACTTCGCCCACCTCTCGTTCGTGCTGTTCCGCAGGTTTTGCATAGGTTTCTATTTCCTCCGCACCGTCAATGCGGTAGTTCAAAGACAAACTACCGTCCTTAGGGATGTGCGGGGTCTCATTCTCGTCCACGCAGGAGGTCAGTCCCGGTAGAAGGCTTAGCATCAAGGCTAAGGTCAAGTAATAAATTCTTTTCATGAGATTTTCTTTTTTTATATTTATTCTTATTGTTATTCTTCTTCTTTGGTTAGGCGTTCCGTTGAGGTTAGCCCGGTATCTCCCAGTTGTATTGGGGCTCGTCATCCCAGTCGGTAAATTGCATATTGGTATCGTCCGTGCCGGGCACTTTATTCCACGTTTCGTCATCCCATTCATCAATGGTATAATCTATTTTAATCATAGTGGGGAATACCGTTGCCCTAATTTGGTACGTAAAGTTGCGTAGGACATGGTCAAATAGCTCCCCTTGCGTGTTCGTTACACGTATCGGTACATTGTATATATTTGGGGTTCCGTTATTGTCCAATACCAACTGAATCACGGTTCGGTTGGGGTTGGGCGGATCATTCTTTCCGGTGAGGTGTTCAAAGAGGTAGCGAGGTTTCATTTTGAGGGTATCGGTAGTCGCCGACCCCACCAAGGCATTGCTGAAGTTTTCTATCTCCAAATCCTCTAGTAACCCCGATGTAATAACCAAAGGCGTTTCGTTGGCCGTGAGGTAACTCTCTTTGGGTGTGTTTTTTACTTGCATACTCACCAGTTTCACCACATTGGGGTTTTGCAGGTCTTTAATGACGTGCATCTCCGCCCTAGCTACGGCACGATATAACGCAATAGCTATCGGTGCATTGCCGGTGGCATCAATGTTTTTTTCCTCCGACACCGAGGCAAAAGGCAAGTTGCCCCCTGCGGCCGTATTGAAGGTGAAGTGCTCCGTTTTTTGAATTACTTTTCTTAGCTCGTGCAAGCTGCCCACGGCATCTAGTTTGGCGGTGAGAGCGGCCGGCTCATTGCCAATGACGGCAAATATTTTTTTCCCCGTAAGTACAGTCATCTGTAGGGTGTACGGAACACCTGCTAATCCGGCCGGATTGGTTTCACGCTTCATTTTATCCTTGTAGCCGTTGGCGTGGAAGGCATAGACCCGTAAAGAGGTCACTTTGCGTTCGGCTTCCGTTCCGTTCTCTTTTCCATCTTTCAGACCAAAGCGTACACTCAGGTCAATGTTAACATTCTCGCCTTGTATGTTGGGGTCGTTTGGCATCGAACTGTCGTTGCAAGCCAGTAGAGCCAGTAACAGTACTGTAAGCAGCCAGGCAGGTAGCGAGCGCTTTGTACCTTTCGTAGGGAAAGGGTGGGGTATATAGTTTCTTTTTTTCATAGCGTTCAACCTTGAGGGGATATTTGTGTATTCTCTTCCGTTGCATTCCAACCATCTACGGTAACGGTAAACTGTCCGCTGGTTTGATCAAAAGTCAGCCGAAGGGTATAGTGGTGTTTTCTGGATAAATCCAAGGACGTTCCACTGTTGTTAGCTGCTGTGCGTAGCAGTTGCAGTAACGATTCGCTGTATAGCCGGGTGTCTCCCCAACGGTAAACATTAAATTGCACGGCACTACTCTCTTCTATACGCAGGGTGCGTAGTAAGGCCTTTTGCTCAGTACCCGCCGGTACGGTGTATAGGCTGTACTCAAAATTTGCGGTGTTCAGCGGTTGGTTCCGAAAGTCGTATCCGTTGTGGTCGGCTTCAATCACTACCCGTAAGGGCTCCCCTGCAACAGGTGCCACCGCAATCTGTACATCAAAGGTGTAGGTGTTCTGTACCGTAGGAATGGGAACTTCCTGTGTGCTGTATTCGGGCACTTCAACAGCCAGCTGCTCTCCGTGGAACAGGTGGGGAAGGGTGTGCTCTATGCGGTTATTGGTTATTTGCTGAACAAAGAGCTTGGCCTCTGCCAGCGCAGTAACGCCCGGTTCAAAGTTCAGGGGAACTGTGGCATAATCGCGGTTGGAACTGTTTCCCCAGGCAATGAAACTATACGTGCCCGGTGGCAGCGACAGCTGCATACGGTAGTTGGGGTCGGATAGGTTGGGCTGTTCCCGGTACACTTCCCGGTAGATACCTGCTTCATCGAACACATAGACATCCAGGGTCTCCACATCGGTCATTTGCATATCGTTGCCATCTGCAGGGCTGGGGTGAAACCGCAGTTGCAGATTGCCCCAAAATGGAGGACAAACCGAGTAGTCGTCCGACATGCAGCCCGGCAAGAGCGCCACGACTAGCAGGAGCAGGACAAGCTGATATAACTTTTTCAATTTCATCTATTCACTGTTTTTAAGTTTCTTTCTTCACCTGGCTGTTTCTCTATTGATTGGTGTTTTTTTTGCTTACAGCACATTGTGTTTCTTCTTTGGTTTACTCTTTTTCCTGTCCCTTGTTACCAAAGGACGGTCTATCTTTTTTTTTTGTGTGTTTGTGTGCTTGGTTTGTTTGTAAATCAAAGACACGGTGTTTTTGGAGGTGTGTTTGCAAAAAACGGTTCAATACGTTGCACTTACTTATTACATCACGAGGAGCCTAAGGAGTTGCTCGTTGTGTTGTTTATTTGTACGAAAAGGGCAATGGGAAAAAAAGATACAGGGGAAGGACAAGCCTTCCCTTGTATGCTTTCAGTTGTTAAACCGTTGTTATTGAGGAGTTAATTCCACATTCTCAACTTCTAAGTTCCATGGTGCAACCTCAATGGTTACATCAATGTTTGTTTGAACACCTACAGGGTCAGTTGGATCTTTCGGACCGGGAGCTGTGTCACCTAACCCGTTGATTTTATCCACCTTGATTTGGAAGAAATCGTTACGTAGCACTTGGTAAGCACCTTGTAGGTTAGGATATACCGTGTAGTAACATACGCCGTCTGTGTATTCCAAAACTTCAGTTGCTGGGGGAAGATTGTCGGTTACATATTGGTCAGCTAATGCTTGTGAATCAAAATAAAGATTGCCTTCTGTTGTTTTGATACAGTAGAATGTGGCTATACCTGCTGTGTTGTTTTTTTCTGCCCAAGAGCCACTGGCATTATCCCATACTTTTTCAGGAAGGAATTCCGCTTTCACACTCACATACGTCAAGTCACCCGAAATAGGGCTTTCTGTTGTGTTTTCAGGAACATATTTACCTATTAGATCCGCAGCAGTTAGTGCAGCACCATTCAATGCAATGTGGTCAGCTAGCGCAGGTTTCAAATCTGTTAAACCTGTACCTGGTGTACCAATTACGTTTACGTGGTTAGGGTCTTGAACTACACCACCTACAATTTTTTGAGCAGCGTAAGTTACGGTATTGATTTGTCCGGCCGAGAAACCCAGATTAGAGAAATCACCTCCGTCAATATTTGTAACTGGTAAACCGGCAGTCTCTTGTACAGCCAATTTAGCAGCCCAACGTTTTACGGTTACTTTTACCTCATTACTTGCAGGAATCGGGTCTGCTGATGTGGCATCCCATTCAGCAAAAGTTGCATCAGATACATCACTTGCCATAACAAACGCGTTGTCTGTAGCGATGTCACCTACTGTAACAGCGTGCGCAATGCTGGTTAGTTTAGCTACTGTATTCAAATCACTCGCAGCAATAGCTGAAGGAAGGTTAACTATGATATATACCTTTTTAGCACCGGTAGTAGTCTGCATTGTTCCGGCTTCCCAAACGCCCGAACCTGCAGCAGTTTCTGTAGCACCTGTGAATTGCTTTGAGTCTTTAAGGAAGCCATTGGTGTCGTAAATAAATACGTCAATGGTATTTACTTTAGACTCAGCCACTGTACCGGCCTGATCTACACCGTAGGTTTTAGGTGCGGTAAACTTAATGGTAGCATACGTGCTTTTTCCTTCTTCTACCGGATTCTCACCACCGGTTACGTCGTCGTTTGAACAGCTAGTGAACCCTAATATCAGGGCAGTAGCCATTAACATTACATACTTAAAATTTTTCTTCATTTTTTTAATTTTTAATTAGTTAAATAGAAATTTTTTTAATTCTTACCTGGTTGAAATTTTACTTGTTTCGTTTCAATCTTTAATTTTTTTACTTGTTTTCTTTTTTTTATAATTCCACTTATCTTTTGTTTATGAATAGGTCTGTTTGTGCATTGTTTTAACCTTATGGCCCCGTTCTTTTTTTATATCGTTCCATCTTTTCGTTGTCTTTGCGTTTAGCTGCTAACTCGGTGAGGTTCTCCTCCGCCTCTTTCAATCCGGCTTGGGCAGCACGCTGAAAGAGTGGCTCTGCTTTTTCCAGCTCACCTTTGAGGAGCAACAATACCCCCCGGTTATTTGCAGTTTCAGCACTCTCTCCGGCTTTTTCCAGGTAACGCGCTGCTGTAGCTGTTTCTCCTCTTTGAAGCATCAGTGCAGCTGCATTGTTATTGGCCACAGGGTCGTCTTTAAAGTAGGTTAGCACGGTTTCCATTAAAATCTCTCCGTATGCTTTGCTTTCGGGACCAAAATGCAACGCCAGCTCGTAAAACTCCAGTTGCGATAGGTGTTCCGGCTTTTGTTTCAACAATATCTTGGTTTCTTCCACGCCGTAATCTCGTACCGAGTAATCAATTTGATACTCCACCCGGCGCAGTTCAGGGAAGAGCTCTTTCAACATACTGCGATACGGCACGCCACCGTTGACCCTTTTCAAGGCCACCTCTTTTTGGTCCGGCGCTTGGTTGCTTCTAATTACCTCCAAAACCGACTCTTTGCCCGTTAGTTGAGACGCTTCAACCAACGCTTCTAGTCCGCTCCAGTCTTCCGGCGTGAAACTCACTTGGAATGCCTGCTCGGGGAATGAAAATCGGGTGCGGATGTACTCTTTCAGTGCGGTGGCACGTTCTCGCGATAAGCGCTCGTTCAAGGCGTAAGAACCTTCGGGAGAGGCATAGCCTTCCACATAGAGCCCCTGCAGTTGTGCATCGGGGTTGCTCACCACCTCTTGTATGGCCTCGTTAATTTTTTGCAGTTCCTCCGGGTTACGTCTAAAATCGGGTAAAATAACCGATCGTCCCACCTGAAAATCCAAATACGCTTTTCCTTGTCGCTTGCGGCGTTTTTCCTCTTTGGGTGGAGTCATCAAGGCCACGTGTGCTTTCACTTGGTAAGGCAAGCGAGGCGCCAGCTCCACACCCCCCGGTAACAAGTAACGGGTGATGACCTTGTGTCCCCGGTAACCCGATACCTCCTGGCGAATAACCAAACGTGCCGAATCCATCCAGAACTCATAGGGCACTTGCACCCGGTAGTTAAAAGGGGTGTTCTCATTGCCCTCCATACTGTGTGGAGGGTAACCCAACTTGCTGTTGTTATGGTAACGAGCCAGTACTTTGTGTTTGTTTTTGCCCAGAATCGTCATGCGAGGCAGAAATAGCAGTGAGTCGCCCGCTTGCAGCAGGGGAACAATGCGTAGCCCTTCTCCTTTAGCCACCGATTTTTGAGGAACCCAAGCCCGGTACTCCACCAAAAGGCTGTCGTTCACTTCCTTTAAAGATTGGAGGTCAACAGTTAAAACACCCTGTGCTCCGGTGTTAAGTGTACCCATCAGACCAATAAAAAGCAGTATGTAGAGTAAATGGTTGTTTCTTCTTTTCATTTTTCTTCCCTCCTTTTATTTGATGATGTAGATTAAGGACACGGCCAGTTTGGTGGGGCCAAAGTAGTGCTTGTACTCACTGCCCACCTTGTCGCCACACGTTTTGCACACGTAACGATTGTAGTCCATATATAAATAACCAAAGCCAAAGGAGGCTTCCATACTCCAACGAGGAGAAAGAATCCACTGGTAACCGTAGGAAAATCCTACTCCGTATGCATTGCCATCGTATCGGTATTCGTTGAGGTTAGACCAAATATGAAATGGCAGTTCTATGTTTCCCACATTAAACCGGCTGTACACCCCGTGCATGCCCAAAAAATGGCCGTTAAAGGGTTCGTAAATCCAGTAGCGCAATTCCGGTTGTACCAAGGCGTGTTTCCATTTCCGGTTGTTGGAAAACGTCCAGGGGTTGTAGTTTCCCGAAATATCCAGCGTAAAGTAGTCCGACAGACGAAATTCCAACCCCAAATTAAAGGTGGTGGTTAGGTCGTACAGTAAATTGGTTTTTAGGGCGACTGCAGGAAAAACCTCCCGCCCCGGTAACCGACTGACCCGCGACACAACCGCCGACTCTTCGGGCTTTAAAACAACCTGAGCCTCCAAAGCAGGAGCACTGCCAAGGAACAGGAGGAGGTAGAGTACTATTTTTTCGGGTCTAATCATTGCACACTCTGTATTGCGGTATCTTTTTTTTATCTCGTAATCGCTCTTATCATAGGATGTCTTTTGTACTTCATCTCTTTTTAAATAAAGGATGCTTCTTCTTATCCTCTTTTTGTCTCTTTTTGTGTTAGGGGAAATTCGCTATGCTAATGCCCCTGTGTTGATGCCAAAGTGTTCTATTGTAAAATCTGAAAATCTGTTTTTCCCTTAAAGAGATAGCATCGGCATTTCGGTGAAGAGTGTTTAGTGTAATTCTTCTTTGTAAATGTGGAATGCGAATCCCGGTTGGGTGTGTGAACAAATCTAAATTTTTCATAAATAACGCATTGGATATGTGAACAAAGATATTAAAAGGTAAACTTTCAAAAAACGGCTAATTAGTTATATTGCCATCTTGCCCTACTATATTGCTGATTCGGCCCGTAGTGTTCTTAAAACCCCTCTGTGGGTTGTTGTGTGCGTCAATTGGTTTTCTATTTGGTTTGTCATTTTGCTGCCATGGGGCATAGGTTGGTCATATATGAGGCATGGTTTTTGGTTGCTATTTTGTTTTTATCCGGTCAGCGAACAGATTTTGTTCCAACGGGGACTAAAACCCGGTGTTTGTTTTTTTTAAGGATTGGATTCGGGGGGTGTTTTTTTGTTTCACGATGATTTTTTTGGGCGGCGATAGAGGCCAACGGGCGTGTTATTTATAGATCAGCACCTATCTCCATACAATACTCATGAACGCCGCATTTCTGGCAGAACCTATTCCGCCGGTGAGCAAGTGTTTTTTGGATGCCTGCCAAACGGGAGTGCCCCCTCAAGGGGGGCATCGGATGTGGTAATGGCGTGGTTATGCGTGTTAAGCAAGGGTGGGTAGGGCCGGCCGTGCGGCTAGGTAATAGGTACTAGCCAAGGAGGGGCTAAACCAGAAACATAAAAGGAATCCGCTGCCATTTTGCTAGTTCTTGGCTAAAGGCAGTAGGGTTGTTGTTCGAGGTGATTGGGAATCACACACTAAAGCGTGTTTTAGTGTGGTTGTTTTTTGTTAGAGAGGGAGTAATTAATGGGGTTGACTGTGAATCTCCTGTTCCCGCTGGCGGGCCACATCCCGCATTTCGTTGGGGCTCATTTCAAATTGCATCCTGAACAAGCGGTTGAACGTGCTGCGACTGGAAAAGCCCGATGCATTATAAACTTGCTCCACACTGGCCTCTACGTCGGTCAGCAATAAGTTATGTGCATACTCCAGGCGGATGCTGTTCAGGAAGTCTCGATAGGTTTTTCCTGTTACTTCACGAATAGACTCCGTTAGGTATTGTCGGTTGGTACCCAGTGCCAGAGCCAAATCGTCCCGGGTAATGTCTTGCTTAAACGACCCGGTTTCAATGAGGTACTGTTTGGCAATGTCGGCCAACGCATCGCAAGGCTCCCCATTGTTGTCTTGTCGTTGCTTGGCAGCGTCTGTCCGTTTGGCGTGAATATCATCCAAATACGACTTAATCAAGAGATACTGCTCATAGATTTTTTTATTTTTTCGCTCTTTGAGGGTTTGGTTTCTTCTCAGCAAAATTAAAATCAGAAGACAAAGCAAAGTAGTCCCTATGGCCGCATAGGCTATGCCTTTGGTTTGATAGAGTTTGGCCGATTTTAAGGCAATTTCTGATTTTACTTTGTCCACCTCATAAATGGTATGTATCTGGTTGATTTGCGAAGCGAATTGCACTTTAGTCAAGGAGTCTTGTTGGTAGTAAGTTTCATTCAGTAGGTTATAAGCCTCTGCATTCCTGCCCAGCTTGCTCAATATTTCACTTTGCATCACTTGATGATCAATAATGTCTGTTTGAAAAAGAGCCGCTTTGGCTTCATCGGTGAGTGCCAAACGGATGTACTCCAGTGCTTTGTTGTAGTTTTTGATGCACCGGTAATAATTGGCTTCCGTGCCGTAGTATTCATAAAATACCAGCAGTAAGGTCTCATCGTCAAAAGTGGCCTTTGCACTGTCCAGCATAAGGCGTGCAGAATCCGGTTCATTCTTGTCTATGTATGTTCTGGATACTGAGATCAGCGCCGCTTGTTTAAAAAGAATATGAACCGATTTTTTGTCCAGCGTTTCAATTTGGTGTATCAATGATAAAACCGAATCTTTAGCAGCAATGGATTGGTTGGGCTGTTGGTCTCTTTGGTATTGTAGAATGAGTTGTAAGTAAATCTTAGTTTTGTAAAGTCGCCGGTTGTAACTAGGCAAGTGCTCTTTGTTGTTCTCTATCAATGCTAGCCCTTTCTCTAAGGTGCGAATTGATTCGTTATGGTTTTCTTGTATGGCATATATCCCTGCCAACCTGATATAGGCCTCGATTTCTATTTTTTTATCTTTTGTATAGTTCTCATTGGCCAGTATTTTCTTGGTGTAGAACATAACCAGGTCGTTTTTACCTTCCGCTACGTACAAGGAAATGAGGAAGAAAAGCATCTCTTTTTCCAACTCCGCATCTATTTTCAGGGGAGTTATTTTGTTTAAATAGTAGTGTGCACTGTCCGTCCTCTTATCGCCAAAGTAATAGTATTTGGCTTTACCCATATAGGCTCTGCCCAAAACCTCATCATCGCCATTCATTAGTGCCTCTTTTTCAAATAGTTGAGTGTATTTCAAACCATCTTTTTCATGCCTCTTTATGGTAACCAGCTTATCCAATGCTTCTAGTCTCTGTTTTCCGTGACCAAAATCTACAATTTGCATTAAGCTGTCAATGTATTGATCTGTTTGACTAAATAGCCGGGCAGGAAATGCCAAAATAATTACGATTAAGCAGGCGATTTGACTGTATTTTTTGCTTTTGCAAAATCTGTTTTTAGTAGTTCCGTGGCTATTCATTTTTTGTTTTTATAATTCAAAACGAATTTGTGAATAAATTGCAATAGTTGTCTCTCGTAGTTGCAAAATAACTCTACCATAGTTGCAAAATAAGGGGACTTTGGAATGAAAAAACTGTTTTTCCGTTTCTCGACGTGTAGCAGGTACTCTGAATCAATTTTTTGTTTTGTATATGTAATTTGTGCATTATATGAGTTTAATCGATTCTTCTTGGCTTTTTTGTTCAGGTTTTTAATGCGTTCTTTAGGGGGTGAAAACTGTTATTCTCTTAAAATTGATTGTGTTTATTTTGCTATTTTGTTTTATTTGACTTGTTGTAAAACAGAGGGGTTGCAGAAGTTTGTAAAGTCAAATATTTGGAGTGTTTTTTGAATTGCAAAATAGCAAAAACAACACTATCTGTTCCCTTTTTTTTGTGCCGGTGAGACCATTCTGTTTGTCACCTTATCGGCAAGGATTGGAGTTTTATTTTTAGGACTTTTTTTAACTATGCACCCTAAAAAAGCGAGCCCATTTTTTAGTTGGGTGCAAGGGCAAAAAGGGCGACCGGTTAACGGAGTAGAAAATGAGGTTTTTATCCCCACTTGTACAGCGTGTAGATGGGGTGCCGGTCGGTCTAGGACCGAGCACCCTTCGGTCCTAGACCGACCGACCTTCTCTCCTAGACCGATGGGGCTTCGGTCTAAGACCGGTAAAACAAAAAGCGTTGTTCCGGAGAAAAAAGGAGCGATAGGGTGGTTTTTTTAGTGTCAATGCATCGCCATCGTGGAGGTGTTTTTTCGGTCTCTATATATAATTCGGTCTCTATATATAATAAGGTGTAGTTCTACCTTTTGGTGGCTTTTGGTTTGTTGTCATTTCACATTTTTGCATATTGATGATATGATTTCAGAGAGCGCTATCAATTGGACTTTTAGGCTTTAATGCTTATTAATATGTTTTATTCCAGTTATGCTAAGTGAAATTTGAAAATATGGGCTTATGCATCTTATAGTGCAAGTTGGGTTGTAAGAATATGTTTTTTTTGCTTTATTAGAGCTATTGAACATACCTTAAAGTAAACTTTATGTGTCTTTCTAATCAGCAATACGATAGAATTAGGAGGATTCTTCTGCATAAATTAGACGATAAGATATCCTCATAGCTTTTATTTTATATCTTTACTTTTAAAATCAAAGTACTGTAATCGTCATTGAAATACAATAACCATGCCCATCGTAAGAGTGTTCGTGTCATTCCATGGTGGCAACATTTCCATTACTGCTAAATGTATCAGAATGGATATACTCATTTAGAATATTAATATTGGTATAAAATAGACTAGCGAAATGAATTGGAAATTTTTTGGTGTGAAATATGAAAATCGAGAACAATGGGCATTTGAACAAATGTCTTATTTGCTTTTCTGTGCAGAATTCAATAATCGTATTGGTCTATTTGGCTACAAAAATCAAATAGGAATTGAGACAGAGCCCATAGAGAAAGACGGAAAATATTATGGTTTTCAATCTAAATTTTACACTAGCTCAATTGCAAAAAACAAAAAAGACATTATTGATTCAATCAAAAAGGCTAAATCGAAAAATAATCAAATAGATGAAATTTTTCTCTATATCAATCAAGAACTTTCTGAAAGCACCACTAAAAGTAAAAAAAAACCTCAATACCAATTAGATATAGAGGAATTCGCTAATACATTAGGAATAAATATCCAATGGCGAGTTCCAAGTCACTTTGAATTACAATTGTCTTTGCCTGAAAATAAATACATCAATGATATTTTTTTCAACCTTGGCCTAGGGCAAGAAGTATTGCATGATGAAATCTATAAACATAACGAAAATATTCTACAAGCAATCCAAACAGAAATATCGTATGGAAAAAAACAAATTAAAATTGACCGAAGTTCTGTTGTTAAAGTATTAGAAAGCGCTTCTCAAAAGAGAAAAAACATAATTATTTCAGGCGAAGGGGGTTGTGGTAAAACTGCTATTGTTAAGGAGTTTTACAATTCTTGTCTTAGGGAATTTCCCGTTTGTGTTTTTAAAGCAACTGAGCTTAATGTAAATCACATTAATGACATATTTTACTTTGACCACAAGTTTACATTTGCACAATTACTTGATGCTTACAAAGATGAACCTCTTAAAATATTTATAATCGATTCTGCAGAAAAACTTGCGGAAATTTCTAACAACGATATTCTTACTGCACTAATACGACAGTTAAATGAAAATGCTTGGAGTGTTATCTTTACAACACGCTACGCTTATCTTAACGATTTAATTTTTCACATTAAGGAGAATTTTCAACTAGATTTAAACGTAATTGATATTTCTCTGATTGGAGGTAACGAATTAAAATCAATAGCAGACGAATTCAAATTTTCGCTTCCCAATAATCAAAAATTCTTAGACCGACTTAGAAACTTGTTTTATCTAAGAGAGTATGTTCAACAATATTCAAACATAGATAAACAAGGAAACTATAAGGGGTTTATTGACTTGCTTTGGAAAAAGCGAATACAAAATACTGTTCAAAAAGACAACATACATCTTGAAAGAGAAAAATGTATTATTAGTATTGTTAAACAAAGATGTGAAACAGGACGATTTTATATAAATGCGGATAGTTTGCCACAATCAGCATTGTTTCAACTTAAGCAAGACGAAATACTTGGTTATGACGACACTCATAACGGTTATTTCATCACTCACGACATATATGAAGAATGAACGTTGGATAAAATTGTGTCCCGTAGTTTTTCAAATTATTCAACTGTAAAAGAGTTTTTTGACGAATTAGGAGATTCATTACCTATTCGTAGAGCATTTAGATTCTAGCTGTCGGACCACTTATCAGAAGAATCTAAAGGAATAGAAAGTTTTATTCAGTCTGCTTTTATCGATGGCGAGGTTATACAATTTTGGAAAGATGAAATTTTAGTGTCTGTTTTATTATCTGATTATTCAGAAATGTTTTTTAAGTTTTTCGAGGAAGAAATTATTACGAATGATTTTAAAATATTAAAACGAATTTTATTTCTATTAAGAATCGCTTGCTCAGATATTTCAGCAAATCAAAATCTAGAAATAATAAAACCTAAAGGCAAAGGTTGGGAAGAAGTAATCGCCCTTATTTATAAATATAAATCGGACTTTTTGGATAATAATTTAAAGCTTGTTTTACCAGTCTTAACTGACTGGTGCAAATTTAATAAAAATGGAGAAGCAACAAGATTTTCAGGCTTATTAGCTTTAAGTATAATAGAAAAGGCTAAAACCAAAGAAATTTCATTTATTCATGATAAAGTAGAAGAAAGCATTTTAACCGTAGTCTTTAATTCAACAGAAGAATTACAAGAAGAGTTAAAAGAGATATTTGATATAGTTTTAGCTAATAAAAGGACAGACCACAGAGCCCCATACGAAACACTTTGCTCTAAAATTTTAGTGAAGCCATATATTGCAACTGAATTAATAAAAACACTCCCGTTATACGTTATTCAATTGTGTGATTTGTTTTGGACAAAACAGCCGAGAAAAAAGGATAGATTAGGGTATGGCAGGAATACAATAGAAAATCGATATGGCTTAACAGAAAATTATAAATTCGAATATTCTCCTTCAAGTGCTAATCAAACACCAATAAAATGGTTGTTACAAGTAAAATTCTATGAAACACTAGATTTCATCATTGAATTCACGAATAAGGCCGTTGAAGCTTATAGTCAATCTGATTATGGAATAGAAGATGTTATAAAAATTTCATTGCACATAAATCAAACAGAAGTAACACAATATTTGAGTGATGCTATTTGGGGTATGTATCGAGGCTATGGTAGTCCTGTTGTTCCATATATATTACAATCAATTCATATGGCATTAGAAGAAGTTCTTTTAAGGTATTCTCAAATTCGAAAGTCTGAAACAATCCAGGCCATACTTCTAAGAATCCTTACTCATTCAAAATCTGCTTCTCTTACTTCTGTTGTTTGTAGCGTTGTACTTGCAAATCCTAATAAATTTTATGATGTCGCATTGATTTTATTCAAAACAATAGAGTTATTTCATTTAGACTCTTTCAGAAGTACGAATGAGTCCTATGTGAAATCGCTGTATTCAATAGGATATGATGGGAATACAATTAAAGACATTTTATATGCAAATGAAAGGTTGAAAACTTGCGAAGATAAACATAGAAACTCAAATTTAGAATCATTGTTTTTGAATTATCAGTTTTTTGGTGTAAAAGGATTTACAAAAGAACAAAACTCTCTATTTGTTGAAAAATTGTATCAAATAATTGACCAACATAAATTAAATGCTTTAGTTAGCAACTCTTATGGATTTTTGTTGGCAAGAATGGATAGACGAAATCTAAGAGTAAATGTATCAAAAGATGACGATTCCCATTTTTGCATAGAATTTAGCCCCAAAGAGCTTTCTGATGAACTTAAAAGAGAAAGTGAAGAAGCATTAAATAAACACCAAGATGTTTTTAAATATTCCTCGCTAAGAATATGGAGTGATTTTTTGCTTGGTGCAAGAAATCAAACTAAAACCACAAAACAAGAGGAATACGACAAGAATCCTCTTTTAGCTTTGTCCGAAACAAAACAACTTGTGGAAGAACTGAAATCGGGACGAAATGAAATAGGTGTGTTTGATAACTCCATACCTGCGTTTTCGTGTTCTAAACTTTTGATAGAATTCAAAGACAAACTATCAAAAGAAGATAAGGATTTTTGTAGAGAAATCGTTCTTTCAACAATATCTAATCTTTTTTCCGATGATTACCACTACCAAGTGAGTGATGGGGTTGAAGCTTCTGTTTATGCAATTCCAGCTTTAATAGATGAATATCCAGAGGAAGTAGAAAATTATATTTCAATAATTGTTTTGACACTATTAGATGATACACCTTTAGCACATAATAAAAAAGTATATGATTTCGTGATTGAATCGATTCACAACTCAAAACTGTGGGAACAAAATGCAAAAGTAGTACAATCAATTTTATTTAAATATGTAAAACTCTATCCTTCATATAATAATATTGTTGCGGAAATAAGTAGAAAAAAAGGTTGGGGACGAATTTCTAAAAACTTGATTTTAGAAAAATTAGACAAAATAGATGTTGATTTTACTATTGAAAATACTTCGTTTGATATAAATGATATTGACTTGCTTGATATTTATGCTTTAGAAGTAGTTCTTCGATTAATTCCTTCTGACACAAAAGATGAAAATCACTTAAAAATTTATGAAAAATCGTCACCACTATTGGCTTCACAGTTGCTGATAAACAGAAGAAGTAACAAAGACGACTCGAAAGATTACTTCAATATTTATTTATTACGCCAGCATATTTTTAAAAAATTTGCTTATTTTATTTTACAAAGAGAAAAAAGTGAAATTGATGTGTTCCTGAAACCATTTATCAATTCGTTTTCTTCAACAGAAGAAACAGCTACATTCATCGAAGAATTAGTTGGAGCAGAAGATTACCTGAATAAGAGTGAACAGTTTTGGTACATTTGGAATAAACTGTATCCGAAAATAAAAGAACTATGTGTAACTCCACGTGGTCATTTTTTAGAAACAGTCATAATAAATTATTTATTAGCATGGATGTGGTGGCGTGAAGACGTTGAAGAGTGGCATAGTTTAAAAAGAGAGAATCTCTCTCTTTATGTTAACGCTTCAAAAGAAATAGGAGCCGTTCCTGCTGTCTTGTATTCTATTGTTAGAGTTTTAAATTCAATCGGAAGTAACTTTAAAAACGAAGGCATTGATTGGATTTATACAATTGTTTCCACTAATAGTTCTTTAAATCTTGATGACTTAGAATCAGTAACCTTAGACTACATGGAGGTTTTTTTAAGGAGGTTTGTTTTTACTAATAGACAAAAAATCAAGGAAGAAATTAGGTTGAAAAACAAAATCATTCCAATTCTTGATTTTATGATTGAACGAGGTTCTATACATGGATATTTATTAAGAGAAAGTATTTTATAAAAGAAGTGGTAATATTTAAGTTATTAGCATCCAACAAACATATAATCATAAGTAATGGTGTAGGCTCGCAGAAGCAGCGATGAAAAATGATTAGGTTATGGCTTTTGATTTGTTTTGCTTTCTATGGGTGCTTTGCTCTTTCTTTTTGTTGTTTTTTGTGTTCTTTTTGTTATTAGGAGCTCGTACCCTTTGTTTGGTGGCTCGTGAGTTCTTTTTTTTATTTCCCATTAAAAAAGGCCTTAAAATATTTGGATGGGATTGATTAAAGGTATTATCTTTGTAGTCGCTTTGCATTTGTAATGTAGGGTATAGCAAGGAAAGAGTTCCCGGTGAAGAAAAAAACTTTTTGTGTTAAGTAGCTGAT
>CAZOVL010000054.1:0-19071 GCA_964583185.1 uncultured Bacteroides sp.
ACTTACCATACGATGAGAACGTTGCTTTAACTAAAAAAGTAGTTGAGTATGCTCACCAATTTGACGTGACAGTTGAAGGTGAATTAGGTGTACTTGCAGGTGTTGAAGATGAAGTTTCTGCTGAAGATCACATCTATACAAGACCAGAAGAAGTATTAGATTTTGTTACTAAAACAGGTTGCGATAGTTTAGCTATTTCAATTGGTACTTCTCACGGAGCAAATAAATTTACTCCGGCACAATGTACTCGCGATGCAGAAGGAAAATTAGTTCCTCCTCCATTGAAATTCTCAATTCTAGAAGAAGTTGAAAAAGAATTACCCGGTTTCCCTATTGTTCTTCACGGTGCATCTTCAGTACCTCAAGAAGAAGTTGAAACTATTAATAAGTTTGGTGGCAAGCTTAAAGATGCTATTGGTATTCCGGAAGAGCAATTAAGAAAAGCAGCTACATCAGCAGTTTGTAAAATTAATATCGACTCTGATAGCCGTTTAGCTATGACTGCTGCTATTCGCAAAACTTTTGCTGAGAAACCAGCTGAATTTGACCCACGTAAATATTTAGGTCCAGCTCGCGATAGCATGAAGAAGTTATACATGCACAAAATTGAAAATGTTTTAGGTTCAGCTGGTAGAATTAAATAAGCTAAATCTAGAAACTATTTATAGAAACAAAAAGTGGTTATTGATTTTCAATAACCACTTTTTTTATGAATCAGTTATAGTCAGTTTTTGGGTTATTAACTGTTTCTTGAAAAGCAAAAGGGAGAATGGAATTATAATTCCATTCTCCCTTTTGCTTTTATATCTAAATAACAGAGTTAGTTATCCACAGCGAGAAGTACCACAGGTTTTACAAATAAGACAACCTTCTTGATAGATGAGAGTCTCGTTTTGACAATTAGGACACTTACTTCCTTTGGCTTCGGTACCATCTTTTACATAGCGTTTCAGTGCACGTTCAACTCCATTTTTCCAAGTGTTGATGTTTTCACTATCTAATGAAAGAGACCCTACCAATTTTATAACTTGTTCAATAGGCATACCCCAACGAAGAACTCCGGAAATGAGTTTAGCATAGTTCCAGTATTCTTTGTTGAATTTTTCAGAAAGACCTTCTATTGTGATTTTATAACCTCTGCGGTTCTTAAATTGAAAATCGTATCGTTTATTACCGTCTTTATCTTCATTTTTCACAATGCATCCTTTTACTACATTCTTAGGTAGTAAAATACCATCATCATCGTCTTGAAGTCCGGTAAATATCTCATAAGGTCTATCGTTAAGCATACCCACAAAAGCAACCCATTTTTCTTTGTTGTTTTGGAAGCGAACCACATCTGCTTCTAGAACAGTTGGTCTAACTTCAACAATTTCAATGTTGTTTCCTGTTGCTTCTTTTTCGTCTTTAGCCGCAATAAGAACACCTGAGCGAGAACCATCCCTATATACAGTACATCCTTTACAACCGGATTTCCAAGCTTCAACATATAGTTTGTTTACTAAATCTTCAGAAACATCATTAGGTAGGTTAATTGTAACGCTAATGGAATGATCTACCCATTTCTGAATCCTTCCTTGCATTTTTACTTTCATCAACCAATCTACATCATTGGAAGTTGCCTTGTAGTATGGAGATTTTTCTACTAATTTATCAATCTCTTCTTGTGAATATCTTTTATTTGGGTTGTGTCCATTAGCCACCATCCAATCTACGAACTTATGATGGAATACGGTGTATTCTTCGAAAGCATCACCTGTTTCATCAACATAGTCTATACGAACAGCTTCATCATTAGGATTCACCTTTCTTCTGCGTGTGTATACCGGAAGGAAAACAGGCTCAATTCCAGAGGTGGTTTGTGTCATTAAGCTAGTGGTTCCTGTTGGAGCTATGGTTAAGCAAGCTATATTGCGTCTTCCATATTGTTTCATTAGCTCATATAGTTCAGGGTCAGCGTTTGCCAAACGTTGAATAAAAGGATTATTAGCTTCTCTTTCTATATCGAAAACCGTGAAACTGCCTCTATCTTTAGCTAATTCAACAGATGATCTGTAAGCATTAAGTGCAATTGTTTTGTGAACCTCTTCGGAGAAGTCTGTTGCTTTTTCCGATCCATAACGAAGATTTAAAGCAGCTAACATATCACCCTCAGCAGTAATTCCAACCCCTGTTCTTCTACCTTGTTCTGTTTTCTTGTATATTTTTTTCCAAAGTTGGCTTTCTGTACGCTTCACCTCTTTGTCTTCCGGATCTTTTTGGATTTTATCTAGTATAACCTCTATCTTTTCCAGTTCAAGGTCAATGATGTCATCCATAATGCGTTGAGCTAGTTTGACATGCTTCTTAAAAAGTTCAAAATCAAAGTATGCATCCTTAGAAAAAGGATTTACTACATATGAATAAAGATTGATAGCCAATAATCGACAAGAATCGTATGGACATAATGGGATTTCACCACAAGGATTGGTAGACACTGTGTTGTATCCTAAGTCAGCATAACAATCTGCAACTGATTCCTTAATGATTGTGTCCCAAAACAACACGCCGGGTTCTGCCGATTTCCATGCATTGTGTACTATTTTTCTCCACAGTGTAGTAGCATCAATCTCCTTAGTATATATTGGGTTTTCTGAATGAATGGGGTATTGCTGAATGTATTTTTCTCCCTTTACAGCAGCCTCCATAAATTTATCATCCAGCTTAACTGATACATTAGCACCGGTTATTTTCCCTTCTTGCATTTTTGCATCAATAAACGATTCTGAGTCAGGATGTTTAATTGAAACACTAAGCATCAATGCCCCTCTTCTTCCATCTTGGGCCACTTCTCTTGTTGAGTTTGAGTAGCGCTCCATAAAAGGAACTATACCTGTAGAAGTTAGGGCTGAATTTTTTACGGGTGAGCCAAGTGGGCGGATGTGTGATAAGTCGTGTCCAACACCACCTCTGCGTTTCATCAATTGAACTTGCTCTTCATCTATTTTGAAAATACCGCCATAAGAGTCAGCAGTACCATCAATACCTATTACAAAACAATTCGATAAAGATGCTATTTGATAGTTGTTTCCTATACCGGACATTGGACTACCTTGAGGTACAATGTATTTGAAATGGTCGAATAATTCAAATAACTCTTCTGCTGAAAGAGGGTTGGGGTATTTCTTTTCTATACGTGCAATTTCATTGGCTAATCTCCAATGCATATCTACCGGCGATTTTTCGTAGATGTTTCCGTAAGAGTCTTTTACTGCATACTTGTTTACCCAAACTCTTGCAGCAAGCTCGTCACCCTGGAAGTATTGTAAGGATTCTTCAAAGGCCTCTTCGTAGGAATAGGTTTTTTTCTCCACTTGATTATTATGTTTATAATTGTTTTTTTATATGATTTTTATCTTTTTGCAAAATTCGAAAATTTGTGCAGTACAAAATTAAAAACCTTTTGATACTTAGCAAAAATAAATAGCTTTATTTTTACTTTTATTTTGAAGTTTTCTTTTTGCTTTTGTAAGTAGCTGAAAGATAGATAGTTGTTGTTTTTGAGTGATTGATATATTTTCGTTTTAGTAAACCCAATAAATTAATGAGGAAATATTTGTTTATTTAGGTAACAAATTGAGTATCAAAGTTGAGTAATCAATGAATACTTTTTATCTTTGTGTAAAAAGTCCATGAAACAAATGAAAGAAAGAAAATCCATTCGGAAATATCTGTCAAGAAAAATTGATAGAAGTGTGTTGCATGAATTATTAGAAATAGCTTGTCGTGCTTCAACCACAGGTAATATGCAACTTTACAGTATCGTTATTACAGAAGATGATGAAATGAAAGTTAAATTAGCTCCTGCTCATTTTAATCAACCTATGGTAAAAAGTGCACCCGTATCTTTGACTTTTTGTGCCGATTTTCGTCGTTTTACTAAATGGTGTAACGATAGAAAGGCAAAACCAGGCTATAATAATTACCTTTCATTTATGAATGCAGTTATTGATGCTATGTTGGTTGCTCAAACCTTTTGTGTAGCAGCAGAAGAGAAAGGACTTGGAATCTGTTATTTAGGTACTGTGCTTTACAATTCCAAACAAATCATAGATACACTGGAATTACCCGAGTTGGTTTTCCCTATAACTACTATTACAGTAGGCTATCCGGATGAAAATCCTGACCAAGTTGATCGTCTGCCTTTGGAGGCTATTATTCACAATGAAACCTACAAAGATTATACTTCTGATGCAATTAATGAATTTTATGCTTTGAAAGAATCTTTAGAGGAGAGTCGTAAATATATTGCTGAGAATCAGAAAGAAACTTTGGCTCAGGTTTTTACTGATGTGCGATATAAAAAGGATGACAATGAACGAATTTCAGAGGATTTATTGGTTCAATTAAAGAAGCAGGGATTTTTAAAATAAGAGAAGGGGAAACCCTTCTTTCTTTATTTGCTCTTTATCTCTCTTTGTAGCGCTTCAAAATCTGCTCTAAGCCCTTTGTCAACCTCACACTGTTCTTGAACAACCTTGCAGGCATGAAGTACTGTGGCGTGGTTTCTATTGCCTATACATCTACCAATGTTTGTAGTTGATGATTCAGTATACGTTTTGGCTAAATACATTGCCATTTGTCTAGCTGAAGCAATTTCTCTTTTTCTAGATCTGGAGTGGATAGCAGAAATGTCAATGTTGAAATATTTGCATACTATCTCAATGATTTGATCTATGGTAATAACTTTATCCTCTACTTTGGCTACTTTAGAAACAATACGTTTTGCTAAAGTTAAGTCTATTTCTTTGTTATAGATGGTGGAATGAGCCATCATTGAGATGATTATGCCCTCTAAATCACGAATACTGTCGTTTACGTTTTCTGCAATATAGTCTATTACTTCTTTAGGGAAGCTAAGCCCATCTCTATTTATTTTATTTTTAAGAATACTTCTTCTCAGTTCAACCGATGGGTTATATAGCTCAGCCACCATTCCCCATTTAAATCGAGTAAGTAAACGCTCATTCATTCCTTGTAATAAAACAGGAGAACGATCAGAGGTTAAAACCAATTGCTTACCATTTTGGTGCAGATGGTTAAATATATGAAAGAATGTATTTTGCGTTTTAGTTACCCCTGCAAATTCTTGGATATCATCAATAATTAAAACATCAATGGTTTGATAAAAGTTAATGAAATCGTTGGTTGTGTTGTTTCTTACAGAATCAGTGTATTGCACTTTAAATAAGTGCGCTGATACATAGAGTACACGTTTTTCAGGGAAACGCTCCTTAATTTTAGTACCAATGGCATTAACTAAGTGAGTTTTACCTACACCGGAATTACCGTGGATAAAAAGAGGGTTAAAAACTGTTTTTGCAGGATTTTCAGCCACAGCATCAGCCACACTCCTAGCTAACTTATTACTATCTCCCTCAATGAAGCTCTCAAAATTGTAACTGGGATTCAGTTGAGGATTAAGTTCTCTTGCTTTAGGAGTATGAATAAAACGGGGGCTTTTGTTGTCTATCTGTGTACCGTCTTGTTGGTTTATGCTCGTTGAACGGGTGGTCCCTTCCAGGTTAACCGTGTGCTTTGAGCCTTTATCAACCATTACATTGTACATTAGCTTTGTGCCCTCACCAATTACTTTATACAGTGTTTGTCTTAATAGGTCCACAAACTTCTCTTCAAGAAATTCATAGAAAAACTGACTAGGCACTTGAATTAATAGTGTTTTGTCAGAATATTTCAATGGAACTATTGGCTCAAACCATGTCTTAAAGGTAGACTCCGACACATTATCTTGAATAATTTTAAGACAATCATCCCAGAGCGCTACGTGAGAGTTTTTATTCATAATAGCTAACGATACAATTTTAAGTTCGAGAAATTAATATATAATGCAAAAATGCAAATCTTATTCGAGAAAAACAAATGTCTTTTTACTTGCATTTTAATAAAAGAAAATAATGCACTAAATGTCAAGTACTTATCTTTTTTGCAATAAAACAGCAGTTGTGAGCTATTTGTCGGGTTTGTAATTTGTTGTATACCAGCTGATTGATTTGTTCTTGAGCTGGTTTTTAACTTTGTGTGGATTTTATAAAAAAAATGCTAGAGTCCTTATAGTAAGAACTCTATAGCATTATTTGTTTAAATTATAAGGAATGTTTGCTATTTATATGTGGTCTAAATAACTATTTCTTTTTAGATCCAAAAAGAGAGAAATGAACATACCTTTTAGGGTTAGTTTGTAAATCCTTTAATAAACTAGCTGCATTTTCAGTGGTTGCATTTAAATTGTCATAAAAATCAGTTTCGTTCAGAAGTAATCCTATGGAATTATCTTTACTATTTAGTTTTTCTGTAAGGATTTTTACATTATTTAGCGTGGAGTCTATCTGACTAAATGTGCTAGCATAATCTATATCTTTCAGATTATCAGATATACTAATAAAATTATCGCTTAAAGTATTTAATTTACCTGTTAATGAGTGTAAATCATTTTTCACTAAGCTATTAATTTCTACTGAGGTTTTAGCTAATGAAGCGGTTAATGATTCTACGTTGTTTAAGGTTTTAGCTATGTCTGGATTTGTTAACAACGTATTTAACGAAAGAAGAACCGTATCTAATTTAGGTAGGATTTGTTTCACTTGAGGAATTAAGGAGTTTGCTCTGTCTAACATTCCTTCTGCTATTTTTCCATATATAGTGTCACCGGGAGCATATTTAGCCGATCTGTCTTCTCCTAGATGTAAATTCATAGTTACGTCTCCCATTAAGCCGGTGATTAATTCAGCGTGGCTCCCAACAGGTATAAGCAAATCGTCGTTGAGTTCAACAGCAACCACCACATTACCCGGGTTTTGATAGTCGTAGCTTAAATTACGTACTATTCCCACTCTAAAACCGTCACTAAAGACCGGAGCAGATTTGGCCAATCCACTTACTTGTTGGAATTTGACGTATATATGATAAGAAGGTTTGAATAAATCAATGCCTTTCAGGAAATTTATACCAAAGATTAAAATGCATAGGGCTGCTATTCCTGCTAATCCAATCTTAACTTCTTTTGTGAAATATTTTTTCATGAATCTATCTGTTTCTATTTTTTTCTGTTCGTGAACTCATTAATGGCTTGGTTTACATCCATCTTCTTTCCATTCTTGAAAGCAATAATAAATGCGTCTTTAAATTTAGTAGCCACCTGTTTTCTTACTTGCCTTATTTCATTGTAATTTGTAGAAGCCCCAAAAGTATACTTATATATACCATTTTCAAAATAGTGTTCTGTATTTTTTAATCCTTTGAAGCGACTATCACTCTCTTTTAATGGAGAGGATGAAGTCATGAATTGAACTTTAAATATTGGTTCTTCGTTGGATATGGGTTCTTTAGGCGTGGTTTGTGGTTTGGGCTTAGTCTCTGTTACAACGGGTTGAGGTTGTGCTTGAGGTTTTACTGTAGATTCAGGTTTTGGTGTAGGAGTAGGTGGTTTTGTTGTAGCTACAGGGGTGCTTTTATTTTTAGCTATGCGAAGTTCGTGTGCTTTTTTATATTTTATAAATGCGTTGTAAATCCCATTGGCCATACTTTGTTGTCCGGACTTGGTATTAAGAAATCGCTCCTCTTCCTGTGTGGAAATAAAGCCTAACTCAATTAAGATACTAGGCATTGCCGTCTCCTTTAATACTAAAAATCCGGCTTGATGTACTCCTTTATCTATTCTTTTTGCTGCATGTTTAAATTGACTCTGAACCATTGAGGCAAACTCTACACTCTGAGCCATGTTTTTATCTTGTATAAATTCAAAAATAATGTAAGATTCGGAGGAATTTGGATCAAAACCGGCATAACGGGTCTGATAGTCATCTTCGTAAAGAATAACAGAGTTCTCTCTCTTGGCTACATCTAAGTTGGCTTGCGATTTAGCTAATCCCAGTGTCCATGTAGAAGCTCCTTTTACAACTTTAGATCCACCTATGGAGTTAGTGTGTATAGAGATAAAAAGATCTGCTTTGGCTTTGTTGGCTATTTCAGCCCTTTTCATTAATGGAACAAATACGTCCCTATTTCGGGTATATATTACTTCAACATCCGGGTTTTTCTGTTTTATGAGTTGCCCAAATTTCAAGGCAACAGCCAGATTAATTTCTTTCTCTTTCGAAATTTTTCCTACTGCTCCAGGATCGTGTCCTCCATGTCCGGGGTCAATAACTACTTTAAAGTTCTGTCCCCAAATTGTTGTACTCAGGTTGGGAAATAGTACAAATGAACACAATAAAAAGCTAATTATTAATAATCTATGTCGTTTCATATTGAACAAAATATGGTGCAAATTTAATTGAAAAAAGTGAAAACTCAATGTTGAAAATGAGTTTAAAAGTTAAACACGCTATTACATCTGTTTTAGAAAGCTATTTCTATTTCTTTCTTTAGAGTTTAGTTCAAAAAAAGTTGTTGAAATTTCTGTATTCTATTTTATTAAAACTTACTTTGTGTTTTGAAAAGATAAAGATATAAATATATAAGATAAAGTGATCATTCGTTTTCTGAAAAAATGGACACTACCTGTTGCTATGGTAGTAGGAGGATTGACCTATCCATTGACGGTACAACTCTCATTTTTAACTCCTTTCCTGATTTTCTCTATGTTATTATTAACATTCTGTAAAATATCTCCTCGTGAATTAAAGCTGCAGCCCTTACACGCTTGGTTGCTATTAATTCAGGTGGTTGGCTCCTTGCTTCTTTATTATTTTATTGCTCCTTTTAATGTTTTAGTAGCACAGGCCATTATGATTTGCGTAATTTGTCCCACAGCAACTGCCGCCGCAGTAATTACGGATAAACTTGGGGGAAATGCTGCGAGCTTAACATCATACACCTTATTAATTAATATAATCATGGCTTTTTATATCTCTGTGTTTTTTCCATTCATTACTGAAAGTGGAGATATAACTTTTTTGAAGTCTTTTAATTTAATTATGAGTCGTGTTTTCCCGCTGTTGGTTGTTCCTTTTATATTGGCATTGATTTTGGAGAAATATTGGAGGCGACTGCATCGCATTCTTTTGTCTTATAACGGGTTGGCCTTTTATTTATGGGCCATTTCACTTGCTATTGTTACTGCACAAACCATATATGCCATTATATATCACCCGGCAGATGGTAAAACGGAAATTTTAATTGCCATTGCCAGCTTAATTGTTTGTAGTTTGCAGTTTTTCATAGGAAAGCAATTGGGCTCATTATATAATGACAGAATAGCCGGAGGACAAGCTTTAGGCCAGAAAAACACCATTTTAGCTATTTGGATTACGCAGTCTTATTTAAATCCTTTGGCTTCTATTGGTCCAGGTACCTATGTGTTGTGGCAAAACATCATTAACTCCTGGCAATTGTGGAAAAAAGAGCGTAAATCACAAGGCAAATAAAAACGCTGTTTCTTTGCTTGTGAGTGGGGTGTTACTCGGTCCTAGACCGAAGGCCGGTCGGTCTAGGAGAGAAGGGTGCTCGGTCTAGGACCGATGCCTTGTCGGTCTTAGACCCATAAATTTTCTGCTCATTTCCGGGACAATAAGGAGTGAGTCTAAAATAATCAGTATATTTAGGTGAAAATACGAAAAGTGTTTTAGTACTTTGGTGTTTTAATCACTTTGAAGTATATAATTGCCGGTGTTGTACTCTTAATAATCGGGGCAGATTATGTTGAACAACCCAAGAGAAAACAGATAACCGTTGAATGAATTTATATTTCGGTAATCAAAAGAACAAAATTAGTTTTAATCCATAAAAAAGAAAAGGATGAAAATACGAGTATTTATAACGATGATTGTAGCGATTGTCTTTATATTCCATGGAGTAACTTTGCGAGCAGAAAATTTAGTGTTGGTAAAAGATAACACGAATGTAGATAACGGATTGTATAAAAGTCAACGTCCTCTTAAAAAAGATCGATTATTTGTATCAAACGCCATTGAGAAAGAAATAGAAAGAGTTAAACCACTTCTTAAGAACCCCAAATTGGCTTGGATGTTTGAGAACTGTTTTCCCAATACTTTGGACACCACTGTGCGATTTGAGAAGAAAAAAGGAAAACCGGACACTAGTGTTTATACCGGAGATATTCACGCAATGTGGCTTAGAGACTCAGGTGCTCAAGTGTGGCCTTATGTTCCTTTTGCAAATGATGATTCCCGGTTAAAGGAGATGTTGGAAGGGGTTATTCTACGTCAATTTAACTCCATTAATTTAGATCCTTATGCAAATGCTTTTTATACTGATGTAAATGCAGTTGGGGATTGGAGTACCGATGGTACTGATATGAAGCCTGGTGTTCATGAGCGTAAATGGGAAATAGACTCTCATTGTTACCCCATTCGTTTAGCTTATAAGTTTTGGAAAACAACAGGAGATACAGGCATTTTTCAGCAAGAGTGGTTAGAGGCTATTCAAAATGTTTTGAAAACCTTTAAAGAACAACAAAGAAAAGAAGGAGTAGGTCCCTATACTTTCTTACGAGTAACCGATCGAACTTTCGATACTTTAAGTAATGTTGGAAAAGGAGCACCGGTAAAACCTGTAGGACTGATTGTTTCCTCTTTTCGTCCTTCAGATGATGCCACAACTTTACAGTTTCTTGTTCCATCGAACTTTTTTGCCGTAACTTCATTAAGAAAAGCAGCTGAAATTTTAACCACTGTAAACAAGAATGAAATGCTAGCTCAAGAGTGCTTGGAGTTGGCCGATGAAGTGGAAGAGGCACTTATGAAATATGCAACCTATAATCACCCCAAATACGGCACAATTTATGCTTTTGAGGTAGATGGTTTTGGTAATCATTTATTAATGGATGATGCCAATGTACCTAGCTTATTAGCGATGCCTTATTTAGGTGATGTAGATGTGAATAATCCGATATATCAAAATACGCGTCGTTTTGTATGGAGTGAAGATAACCCTTATTTTTTCAAAGGGAAAGACGGAGAAGGAATTGGTGGTCCTCATATTGGCTACGATATGGCTTGGCCTATGAGTATTATGATGAAAGCTTTTACAAGTCAAGATGATGCTGAAATAAAAGAGTGCATTGAGTTGCTTATGACTACCGATGCAGATACAGGGTTTATGCACGAATCTTTTAATGTCAATAATCAGTATGATTTTACACGTTCTTGGTTTGCTTGGCAAAACACTCTATTTGGTGAACTAATTATTAAGTTAGTAAATGAAGGTAAACTGGCTATTCTTAACAGTATAGAATAAGGTGTTAATTAAAGAACAAGTGGTGTTATGGATGTTTTTAAATTAATTGATACGTATTATCCTGAGGAGAATAAATTAAAACATATTTTGCTTACACATAGTAAGCAAGTTACAGATTTAGCCTTGAAGTTGGCCTCTCAGAAACAATTATCTATTGATGCAGATTTTGTATATGAAGCCGCTATGTTACACGATATTGGTATTTTTATGACTCATGCTCCAACTATAGCGTGTTTTGGCAATCAGCCTTATTTAGCTCACGGCTATTTAGGGGCTGAATTGTTGCGTAAAGAAGGATATCCACGTCACGCTTTGGTTTGTGAAAGACATACAGGTGCGGGTGTTTCTAAAGAGGAGGTTCTCTCTTTTCATATTCCCGTGCCTGTTAAAGATATGATTCCACAGTCTATTGAAGAGAAGTTAATCTGTTTTGCCGATACTTTTTATTCTAAGACTCAGTTAGAAAAAGAAAAAACATTGGTAGAAGCCAGGGAAAGTATTGCAATACATAGTTCAGAAGGACTAAAAAGGTTTGATGATTGGTGTGAACTTTTTTTATGAATTCTAAAAAAACATTTAATCACTCTTTTCTTCTGTTATATTAGTATAGATTATGTACTTTTGCTCCTTAAAGTATAATTATATAATAGGCTGATGGTGCCATCAAGACGGAAAATACAAACATCTTTTATACTGATTGCATTTTTCTTACTGCTATCGAATCGTGTGAGTGCCCAACAAGAAGTTGTTGACCATACACTAACTCAGGATTCTTTAACAGTTCAGGAGGATTCAACAAATAGAGTTTCTCCTCTGTTAGCAGATTCTGTTCCATTGGCTAGACGTGTAACTCCAAAGGATTCTTTGGCACTACAATCGGGAGAGCCTAAAAAACAACCACTTTCTGCTCCTGTTTTTTATGAGGCTAATGACTCTATCGTTTTTACACAAAATGGTTATGCACATCTTTATGGTAAAGGAAAGGTTAACTATGAAAAAATAGAGTTGGAGTCAGAAATCATCTCTATGAATCTGGATAGTAGTACAGTCTTTGCTCGTGGAATTAAAGATTCATTGGATGTTCTTTCAGGGCGTCCCATTTTCAAAGATGGCGAAACTCCTTATGAATCAGAGACAATTCGATACAACTTTAAAACTAAAAAAGGATTTATCAATAACATTGTAACGCAGCAAGGTGAAGGCTATGTTACCAGTTACAGTGCAAAGAAAGGAGCTAATGATGAAATATTTATGCAAAGTGGTAGGTACACCACTTGCGATCATCACGATAATCCTCACTTCTATTTTCAAATGACTACGGCCAAGGTAAAACCCAAGAAAAACGTAGTTGCCGGGCCGGCTTATTTGGTGGTGGAAGATGTTCCTTTGCCACTAGCAGTACCTTTTTTCTTTTTCCCTTTTACTTCAAGTTATTCCTCGGGTATCATTATGCCAACTTATATGGATGATTATAATCGTGGATTTGGTTTGACTCGTGGAGGGTATTATTTTGCTATGAGCGATATTATGGACTTAAAGGTAACAGGAGATATTTTCACCAAAGGTTCCTGGGCTTTAGGTTTGGAGTCAAATTATAATAAAAGATATCGTTTTTCAGGATCGTTACATGCCGATTATCAAATCACAAAGCAAGGAGATAAAGGATTACCCGACTATTCAGTAGCTAAGGACTTCAAAATTGTATGGTCGCATCGTCAAGATGCCAAGGCCAATCCTAATTCAACATTCTCTGCTCAGGTAAACTTTTCAACAAGTAGCTATGAGCGCTCTAATGTGAACAACCTCTATAACTCCAACTTATTAACTCAAAACACCAAAACATCGAGTGTGAGTTATTCCCGCTCATTTCCCGATATAGGTCTAACACTTGCCAGCACATTCAACATTGCACAAACAATGAAGGATTCTTCTATTGCAGTAACTTTGCCGGACTTGAATATTACTTTGAGCCGTAAGTTTCCGTTTAAGAGAAAACGGGCAGTAGGGAAAGAACGTTGGTATGAAAAAATATCACTTAGTTATTCGGGGCGTTTAACGAATAGCATTAGGACAAAAGATACAGAATTATTTAATAAAAGTTTAATAAAAGACTGGACGAATGGTATGCAACATAACATTCCAATTAGTGCTACTTTTACGCTATTTAAACACTTCAATGTTTCTCCTTCAGTAAATTATACAGAGCGTTGGTACACTAAAAAGGTGATGCAAGAGTATGACATGGAATCAAAACAGCTGGTACCAACCGATACCATTTATGGGTTTCATCGAGTCTACAACTATAACGCTAGTTTAAGCTTAAATACAAAGCTGTATGGAATGTACAAGCCCATCTTTATGAAAAGCAAAGACATTCAGATTCGTCACGTTATTACTCCTCAGGTGTCATTAAGTGCTGCACCCGACTTTGGCGATCCTAGTTATGGATATCATATTCAGTATACTGATGCCAATGGAAACCAGCAATATTATTCACCCTATAGAGATCAACCTTTTAGTGCACCGGGAAGAGGCAAACAAGGAACAATTAACTTTGATTTGTCCAATAACTTTGAAATGAAGTATAAAACCAAGAACGATTCGGTAAAAAAGGTCAGTTTGATTGATGAGTTAGGGGCGAGTTTATCTTATAACTTTGCTGCAGAGCGTAAGCCTTGGAGTGATTTGAATATGCGTCTTCGTTTGAAACTAACCAAGAACTATACGCTAAATTTAAACTCTTCGTTTGCTACTTATGCGTATGAGTTTGATGAAAAAGGGAATGTACGGGTAGGCGATCGAACAGAGTGGTCGTATGGACGATTTGGTAGATTCCAAGGGTGGGGAACTTCATTCAATTATACATTGAATAATGATACCTGGAAAAAACTCTTTGGAAAGAAAAATGACGCAGAATCTCCCCCTCAATCATCATCCTCGGAAGAAGGAGATTCTGATGACGATGACTTAGGAGGTGGCACTCCAACAAAACAAGTGAAAGAGGCAGAGGTGGATGATGATGGATATCAGGTGTTTAAAATGCCTTGGTCTTTGAATATAAACTATTCTTTTAATATTCGGGAGGATCAGTCGCGCAGGATTAATGAAAAAACAATGCGTTACCCCTTTACCTATACACACAATATTAATGCTTCGGGTAACATCAAAATATCCAATCGTTGGAGTGTGAATTTCAGTACAGGATATGACTTTACAGTGAAAGAGGTGACTCAAACATCTTTATCCATATCACGAGACCTTCACTGTTTTAGTATGACAGCTAGCATCTCTCCATTTGGTCGCTGGAAGTATTATAACTTTACTATTCGTGCTAATGCAAGTATGCTTCAAGATTTGAAGTGGGATCAACGGAGTCATACTCAGAGTAACATCCAATGGTATTAATCTCTTACTTTTCTTGTTTTTATTTAGCAGTTAAAGATTCTGACTCTATTTTTTGATGTTAGAACAGTGTTTTGTTCTTTAAGATATCCTATGAGCATAAAAAAAAGGAATAAACTGCTGAGATAAAATAGAGATATCGTTGGAATATAAATAAAATACTATTTTACCATTGGATAGGGGATTCTCCCTGTTGCTCTAAATAATGATTAGTTTTGCTAAAGTGATGATTGTTCCAAAAGCCTCGATGTGCAGCTAGCGGGGAGGGGTGTACCGCTTCAAGCACTAAATGCTTATTCCGATTAATAAATGCCCCCTTTTTTTGGGCATAAGCACCCCATAAAATAAAGACCAGATGTTCTTTGCTCTCAGCAAGTAAGCGAATAACCGCATCTGTAAACTGTTCCCAGCCTTTATTTTGATGTGATCCTGCTTGTCCGGCACGGACAGTAAGTGTGGCATTCAATAATAAAACACCTTGTTCTGCCCATCGGGTAAGGTTTCCCGAAGAAGGAACAGGAATATTTAAATCGTTTTTTATCTCTTTGAAAATGTTATTTAATGAAGGAGGAAAAGCCACTCCATCGTTAACAGAAAAACACAATCCATGTGCTTGATTAGGACCATGATAAGGATCTTGACCAATAATGACTACTTTTGTCTTGTTGAAGGGGCAAAGATTGAATGCATTGAATATTAAAGAGCCGGGAGGGTAAATGGTTTGTGTTCGATACTCTTCTCTAACAAAAGAGGTTAACTCTTGAAAATATACCTTCTCAAACTCTTCTTTGAGTTGTTCTTTCCAGCTTTCTTCAATTTTCACATCCATCTTTAAAAGGTATTTAAATTAATGGTATGTGATGTTTAGCACACTCTTTACGCATCTCCTCGGGCCAAATACTCGCTTGAATCTCTCCAATATGAGCTTTTCTAAGGTAAAACATACAAAGTCTGGACTGCCCAATGCCTCCGCCAATGGATAGGGGAAGCTCGTCATTCACCAAGCGTTTATGGAAATATAGCTCCAAGCGTTTTTCCTCACCTTCTTCTTTCAGTTGGTGTAGTAACACTTTTTTATTTACACGGATGCCCATAGAAGATAGTTCCATAGGTTGTTCCAATATATGATCCCAGACTAAAATATCACCATTTAATCCGGGAAATCCATTCAATCCTAAAGTGGTGTAATCATCGTAGTCAGGTGCACGATTGTCGTGTTTTTTTCCATCAGCTAGCTTTCCACCAATGCCAATGATAAAAACAGCTTTATATTTTTTAGTTATAGCGTGTTCTCTGTCTTTGGGAGATAAATCAGGATACATTGCTCTAAGTTCCTCAGAGTGGATAAAGTGGATTTCGTCTGGTAAACAAGGACGTATAACCGGATACATCTCATAAACCATATATTCAGTTCGAATCATAGCACCATAGATGCGATTTACAATGTTTTTTAGGTATTCAAAGGTTCTGTTTTCATCGGTAATCACCAATTCCCAATCCCATTGATCCACATAAAGAGAGTGTAAATTACCCAATTCTTCATCCGATCGGATAGCATTCATATCGGTATAAATACCGTACCCCGTGTCAATATTATAATCTGCAAGAGTCATTCGCTTCCATTTGGCTAACGAGTGAACAACCTCTGCTTTAGCATCTTGTAAATCTTTAATGGGGAAAGATACCGGACGTTCAATGCCACTTAAATCATCATTAATACCCATTCCTTTAAGTACGAAGAGTGGAGCCGTAACCCTACGCAATCTTAATTCAGCCGATAAGTTAGTTTGAAAGAAATCTTTTATTTGCTTAATCCCGAGTTCGGTTTGCTTAAGATCTAAAAAGGGTTTATACCCTTGTGGTTTTATTAGGTAGCTCATTTGCAGAATTCTATTTTGATTTTTGTGTAGCAAAGATAAAAATTATAAATTAAATTGTGAATAAATAACCTTATATTCTGACATTTTGATTCTTGATTTTCAAGAATCTTAGCTTAATATTACTTGTGTCTCTTATGATATTATTAAAATTGAGAGATTGATTAGGTTGCATTTATTATTTTATCTATTTTTGCAAAGCAATATGCTAGAGGCTCGGTAGCTTAGCTGAATAGAGCATCAGATTCCGGTTCTGAAGGTCGTGGGTTTGAATCCCACCCGAGTCACAAGGTTATAAAAGAGTGTAGATCAATGGTTTATGCTCTTTTCTGTTTTATGGCAGAGTGCTACAAGTTGTATAACAGCTGTTTGTTTTTTGAATCCCAATTTTTATTGAAGCACAGTTCAGAACATACTCATATTATAACAATCGAATAAAAATGATAGTCGATTCTTAGGCTCTACATAGTTTATTATTCTCCATATTGAGCCTTCTTGTTTTCTAATCAATAAGTTTGAATATTCTGTGTCTAGATTGAAGCTCTCCAACCATTTTCTTTGGCTTTTAATAAGCAGTTCTTTTTCTTCCAGATTCTTTGTATTGGCTAATAACTTATTGTAATATATATCGATTAAGTCCATTTCTGATTGAAACAGAAAGTCCAAAGCTAACATTATCCCTATTGTTGTATAGTCTATCTCTTGGCAAATCCGATTAGCCTCATAAATCTTAAAGGTGTCTTTTGCAAACTCTATTCCTTCTGGTGTACGGAATGCATTTGTATCTACCTTTTGATAAAAGTTCTCCTCAAGTACATCTTTCAAGAAATGGTTAATGTTGACTTTTAGAACTGAACCACGTTTTTCTATATCTGCACGTAAGGCAACACTATAGATAGAGTCTAGTATTTGAGAAGAGATAGATTCAGGTGTGTTTTTACTGATTGCTTCAATAAATGGTATTGGTTTCTCATCCTCAGAAAAAATGGTACCGTATGCTTCTTCATTGTTTGATTTGACAGCTGATGTTGACTTTTTGCTTTTGCACTCTGATAGGTGAAGAGTAATGATAGCAAGCATAATAAAAAAGATATTTCTCATAGTTAGTTGTCGTGTTATCAATAATTGATCCAGAATAAATTAAAAAAAGAGAGAATATTTAATAGTAAAACAATTGTATTGGCTAGCATAATTAGTTTAACATCAATTCCTTTCATTTCTATAATCCTAGCAAGAATGAACAGAAAGAAGCTACCCATCAAGACCGACTGATTAACTATTTCTAGCCATCCTGTGAGTTGAGAAAAGCATAGAAATAGTATATTGACTGCTATTAAGATAAGCATTTTACTGAATCTTTTAGCCCAAGCTTTATCATTCATCTTTGTCTGTATTTATGGGTTATTTATATAAATGTAGTTTTTTTGTTGT
This sequence comes from uncultured Bacteroides sp., assembly GCA_964583185.1. Lineage (GTDB taxonomy): Bacteria > Bacteroidota > Bacteroidia > Bacteroidales > Bacteroidaceae > Bacteroides_E. The sequence goes on from CAZOVL010000054.1 coordinate 17,967, forward strand.
GGAAGAGTCTATAAAGTTTACTCAACTTATGTCTAATTGGGTTGTTGAATACTTTATGTTTCTTATTCCTGTTCAATAATTTCGCCTCTTTTATTAATGGTAAACCATTCATCACTATCCCATACCCAATGTTCTTTAGAATCATCGATGTAAACTTTCTTTCCTGAATAGGTCGCCTTTGTTTTGCCTTTACTGAAAGGGTGTGCAAAGGCATATTGAGGCTGAATTCTTATATCTCCCTCTCTATTTGCAAACCCTATTTTTCCGGATTTATCTATAATACGAAAGTACCCTTCTACTATGTAGTCCGGACCATTATCGTAAGGGAATACAGTAAATAACTCCTGTCCGGTATTATCTATGCATACAATTTCATCTTTTACTACAAAACCAATTTTATCAATGGTATCACTACCCATATAAGTGTATTTTCCAAATGGAATAATGGTGTCGTTTCTTGCATTCAAATAACAGACAGCATCGCCTATTTCAAGTGAGTTACTTTTTGCCTGTGCATATAATTTGTGCCGAACCTGTATTATAGAGACAAAATCAGAATTTCTATATTCGTTATGTATGTAGAACACCTCCCAAGGGTAAAGTTCTTTGAAACACTCTTTCAGTGCCTTGATGGCCGGATGCTCTTGATCAATTATGTTTTCTTTTGAATGGCCCCTTAATATTGTATAACAGTCAAGAAAATGTCCATCAGGTGCTATTTGTAATTTTGAAGAAATGAATTTTACATTTTTTTCCTCTGGTTTGAAGTATTCATTGAAAGGGTATTTTTGTTCCACTTCTTTTTTTATGTTCTCAAAGCTATACCCTTCTTTTTTGTAGTTTTGATAGAGTTTTGTATCAATAATTTTACCCTTGTGTACTTCCATAACACATTCAGTTTCTACGTTTCTATCAAATGCTGAATGTACATATCTGACACCTTTTCCACGTCCTGCTCTTATTTTTTCCGTTACCCATCGGGCAGGAAGTTTTGTTCCATCTATATAGGAAGGTGGAAGGATTTTCTTTAAGGAATCAATGGGATAAGCTATTGTCAGTGCGTTCTTATTTTGTTTATCCCAAATATAAGCTTCTACCTTCTCAA
>CAZOVL010000055.1:0-16684 GCA_964583185.1 uncultured Bacteroides sp.
GTCATTTCATCCAGCGGTCGCTTGGGGCGTAGCTTAGGTTGCCCTGCCCTTCCTCCAAAGCTTTCACGTCCTGTAATTGATACAATAAAAGGAGGTTCTGTGCTATTTATATATGCTGAGGATTCCAAGTATTTAGCCCAAAGTTCTTACTTAAACGATTAAAATAACATTTTCCCAGATATATAACCAGATATATAATAGAAAAAAAGATAAAATGGTGGAAATAAAAAAGAGGATAACCAAATAAATGATTATCCTCTCTTCGTATAATAAGAAGCCGCATTGAGGGTGTGATAAAACTCCGAATGACAAGATTTGAGTGCCCATCCCTCTTTGTAATCCACCTCGCTAGTAAACTAACTACCCCGAAGGGCTATGGCCCGCCATCGAAAGATGAAGCATGTCTCGGTATTTTAATATTATTGATGAGTTTCCCGATCCTTACCAATGCGGCTAATACCTTTTTCAATGATCTCTTATAACAAATATAACGACTTTCGTTAAATAAACAAATAATAAAACCATAAAATTTTCATTATTTTCATTTAACATAGATGGTTTACTCAAGTATTCAATGACACTTTGAACAATATTTCATTGAATTTACTCCTTCTGGTTATTCATTCTTACTGTACACAAAACTTGTAATCTTTTTCAAGGTAAAACGATTACAAAAACACACCACAACATTTAGAGTAGTTTTGACAAATAGGATGAAAAATCAAATGCAAAATTAAGTCTATTCTTCTTTGGCATATAGAAAACTCAAGTTGAAAGAAGTTCTCTTATCATCAATGGCTAATTGATAAAGCAGTTTAAAATCTTTAAAGAAGTTAGGATAAAATAAAACAAAAGTTGGCAACACAAATCCTCTATAATGAATCGGTTTGTCCAATAACATTTTTAAATCCATATACCCACCCAGCTGATACTCCGGATTTAATTGAAGTTGGTTCATCTCATTCATATCTACAGCTAACGTATCATTTCTTTCAATAAAGTTGATGTAGCTAACCAAACTATGCATCTGTGACGCAATTAAAAGATTGTTTTGATAAACTATGGCATAATCATATTTTGCTTCTTTTGTAATATCCCCTGTAAATTGAGCTAAAACATTATTTATAGGTAAAGAATAGATAGTATGTGCTCCACCTTGAACCCATTTTAATCTGCGGGGTGGCATTTCTTTATCTTTTCTTTTGGAACTGAAATATAAGTCGATAAGATGTTGTTTAGCCATTAACGGTTTTTTCAAAGGCAAAGAGAGTATGGTATGACAGGAGTCTGCCTCAGTGGAGTCTTTAAATTGAATGCCGGTTAAATTGTCAGTTATGTGTTGTGCCAAAAACTCTTGCAATAATAAAGTATTCGCTTTACATTCCATCGTATCCACAGAATCAACACTTGTACTTTTTGAGCAATAATCAAAAAGAGACTGTATATTGCTTGTTGAATAATGTAACAAATAGCAGGTGGTTTTAGGGACTCTAGCTATTTTATTGAAAGAGGTTTTTTCTTGTAAAACTAAAGTCTCAACTAAGGATAATCCCGTAGAATCGGAAACAGTCCCTTCTCCCTTTAAAAGCAAGCTCTTTGGGTTCATCTCTATATCAAAAGCCATCCAGTCACTGATGTTTTTAGTGAAAGTGTCTTTATTACCATAACTAATACTATCAGCGTTTAAATAAAGTGTGGATTTATTTTTAACCGTTTCAATGCAGTTTCTACAAAACGATTCATTTTTTAATAAAGAGGTATTATCAATATAGGTATCAATGACTTTTTCTATTAATTTCTTTTGAAAACTGACTACAAAAAAACGAGGGGTGATGTAAAAGGCTAAAAAATCCCCTGAGTTTAATGTATATATTCGTATTTCTTCCCCTCGATAGATAAACAAACGATAAGGAAATGACTCTTCAATATTTCTCTTCAAGTACTTTTGTAAAGCATTGAAGCCTTTCATATTTAGTTTGGCAAAAAACACTTGATCGGAATGACCATAGGGTGAGTGAAAACTTACTAAAACTTCTTTTTTCGAACGATCTACATCCCCTAGTTTTAATGTAAAAGGGATGAAGTGCTGATTTATCAGATTAAACAGTTTTGAATTAAAAGCTTTGAAGTTTTCTTTATATTGAAAATCACCCTGTAACACATCATTGCAAAACGACTTATATTCTTCTGTGCTAAATACCGCTTTTGTCTCTTCCGGGAGCAATGAATACAAATTAAACTCTCTATCGTATTCAGCATCAGAAATTCCCACATAAAAAAAGACAGCTAATATAACAGCAAAGAGAAAAAGAATTGCCAGCAGTATTTTTTTGAAATGACTTTTAGCTCTCATTTATTTTAATAGTATCAGTAAAACGGATAAAAATTAGTGATTTTAATGCATACAAACAAAAAAACAACCCTCAAATCTCTAAATTATCATAAGCTAGAAAAACATTCTTGGGTAAACTATTCTCTATATCTTTATGTAGTCCCATTTGATGACTCATATGGATTAAATAAGTTTTTTCTGCCTGTATCCGATAAGCAAAGCTTAAAGCTTCATCTAAAGACTGATGGGTAATGTGTTTCTTTTGTCGTAAAGCATTAACAATTAAAACTTCAACCCCTTTTAGTTGCTCATAAAGAGTTTCCGGAGCCAATGACATATCTGTAATATACGCTACATCGTTTAATTTATAACCTAAGATTGGTAGTTTACCGTGCATTACCCGTAACGGAGTTATTTTAATATCACCAATGGAAAAAGAATTACCTGGCTCAACTTCATTCATATGAATACGGGGAATACCTTCATATTTACTTTCGGAAAAACAATAAGGCATTCTGTTTCTTATTGCCTTACTAACCATCTGTTCAGCATAAATTTCTACATCTCCAAAAATAGAGTATGATCGTAAGTCATCTAAACCACCCACGTGATCATAGTGCTCGTGTGTAATTAAAACACCATCTAATGGAGCAAAAGGCACCTTCAGCATCTGTTGTCTAAAATCCGGACCACAATCAATTAAAACCGAGGTTTCCGAAGTATAAAAAAGTGCTGATGTTCTCAAACGTTTATCTTTAGAGTCTAAAGACAAACAAACCGGACATTGACAGCCAATTTGTGGTACACCGGTTGAAGTACCGGTACCTAAAAAACGCACCTTCATACCATTACTTTCCTATATAATTCACCTCAGGATGAAGCACAACAGAGAACGTCTCAAAAACAGATTTTTGTATTGATTCAGCTAAGTTGCAAACTTCCATACCGGTAGCTCCTCCATAATTAACCAATACCAACGCTTGCTTAGAATAAACACCCACATTACCCAGTCGTTTTCCCTTCCAACCACATTGATCAATCATCCAGGCTGCAGGAACCTTATATTGGTCATTAGGTAATTTATAAAAGGGAACATTGGGATATTTTTTTTGAAGGGAAAGGAAAAACGCTTCATCTACTATGGGATTCATAAAAAAACTCCCTCCATTACCTATATCAGAAGGATTTGGCAGCTTTTCCTCACGTATCCGAATGATTACTTCTCGTACTTTTTCCAATGTTACAGGGACATCGCATAACTCTTTACGTATGCTCCCATAATCCAAATGGTATTGTTCCTTTTTACTCAGAACCAAGTTAACACGAGTAACAAAAACATCTTTGTTTTTCTGTTTTTTAAATCTACTCATTCTGTATGAGTAGTCGCACATTGAAACAGGAATAACATCTTTCTCTCCTTTACTATTCACCGTTTCAACAGACTCAATCATATCTTTAATTTCAACTCCGTATGCTCCAATATTTTGAACAGCCGCAGCCCCTACTTCTCCAGGTATTAAAGAAAGATTTTCTGTGCCATACCATTTTCTTTCTACACAATAGGCCACAAAATCATCCCAATTTTCACCCGCACCTACCCTAATCCTAACTGAATCCTCCGACTCACTGATAACCTCAACTCCACGTATGGCTGAATGTAAAATAATACCATTATAATCTGTCAAAAAAAGAAGGTTACTACCTTCTCCTATGTGTAAAAAAGGGGATTTAAGTCTACCTTCTTTTATGAATTGAATTAATTCATCTTCATTATTATATTCAATAAAATATTTTGTTTTAACGTCAATACCAAATGTATTATGTTCTAACAAAGAATATTCTTCTTTTTCTATCATTCTTAACTTTTTTAATTCTTTTAGATACTAGTATCTTCAAATTTATATAACCTCCATTTTCCTCCTTCTCTTACAAAAGAAAGTGCATTGAAGAAGCCATTCCCTATCCCTCTAAAAACAATGATTTTTTGTGAGGACAGATCTTGACTGTTTTGTCCGTAATTAATATTAAATAATCGATCCTTAGGCATAGGTGGTTGGAAAGCAAACCATTGCCCGGTTTCCAGTTGTGTTTCTAAAATAGAAAAATCATCATCCGGATCAATGGTAGTAAACAGCAAAGGTTGTTTTATGCGTTCCGACTGAAAAATACTATCTCGCGAAAATTGGGTGTAAAAATCAAAGAAATCCTCACCTTTACTATCCTCTATTTCTCTTAAGTTTATTGCTTCCAAATACCACATTTCATTGATTCGTTCAAAGTAATACTTTTTTACTTTTTTTTCGTCCAATATATACCATTCCAACTGAACGGATTTAGAAGATAAACTATCAATACTATCCATAGCTGCTTCTGAATCGAACAATAAGGTGTAAAAATTATTATTTACAAATAAGCTGTCGTGTACCCAATCTTCTTTTTTAAGACGAACCACACCATCTCCATCGTAATAAGGTAAAGGAAAGATGATTCTTTTTATCTGTAAATCAGAATCAGCAGCAAAGGAGTAAATAAAATCATCAAAAGTACCATCCGTTTCCTCTGTGATTGTATCTCCTACTAAAAATTGATATAACTCCTTTTCTTTCTCTTTCTCTATAGTCTTTTTTTCTTCTAGAGTATCAGCATAAGTAGATTGGGCTGAAGAAGATTGTTCATTTTTTCTCCCGCAACTCGCTAAGAAAAGAGTCAAAAATAAAATTATAGATAAAGCTATTCTCATTTGTTCTGCCAAGATAAGAATTAAATACCGACTCTTAAATTCTTTCAGAAAAAAACACGTGTTTGCTACTTATTCCACTCACTAACACGCTATTCTTTCCATTTTATTTAACACAAATACTCATAAAAATAAAACTTTTATATTTATGAAATATATGACAACAAAGTTAAATACTTTTTTGCATCTAAAAGCAAGATGAGAGTTGTTTATTCAAAGAAAAAGAGTGTAATTTGTTTCTAAATACAACTCATATGATTACTTTTTCAAATGCAAAAATAAATATAGGTCTGAGTATTATTGGTAAACGATTGGATGGATATCACAATTTGGAAACGGTTTTTTACCCTATACCTATTGAAGATCCCTTGGAGATTCATATTACTGATAAGTCTGATTCAACAATTAATCTTTTTACTTTTGGTAAGAAAATAGAAGGAGATACCTCGACTAACTTGGTGGTACAGGCTTATGAATTACTCAAAAAAGATTTTAAGTTGCCTTCGGTGAATGTGTACCTGTATAAAAACATTCCTTCGGGAGCAGGCTTAGGTGGTGGCTCATCTAATGCTTCTTTTACGCTTAAGCTATTAAATGAAAAACTTAATTTGAATCTTTCTACCCAACAGCTGGAGGATTATGCAAAACAGTTGGGTGCTGACTGTCCTTTCTTTATTCAAAATAAACCTGTTTTTGCAGAAGGAATTGGAGAACTCTTTACCCCTATTCCATTGGATTTAAACGGTTATAAACTGGTTCTCATCAAGCCCCAGTTATTTATTTCAACGAAAGAAGCTTTTAAAGGCATTCAACCTCATCAAGCAGAAAACTTACTCTTAGATTGTATAAAACTACCCATACACAAATGGAAAGATTATATTTTCAATGATTTTGAGCGTCCTCTTTTCAGCTCCTATCCCGAATTAAAAGATATAAAGGCATATTTATATGAGTACGGAGCTATTTATGCTTCTGTAAGTGGCTCAGGTCCATCTATTTATGGGATCTTTGATGCTGAACACCCCCTTCCCGACTTATCTGCATACACGGAGCATTATACGTGTAACTTATAAAAAGCCTATAAATAAAAACGGTACCTCGATTTCACATCGAAGTACCGCTTAACACAAACACAAAATAAAACACGACAAAACTACTGTGTGGTTTAATTTAAAACAGAATGAAAGATTTCAATATTTCAATTTGATCTAAACCACAAATACTAAACGTTTGCCTTTTCTATTTTGTTCAATAAAAGTTTGATTTTAACTATTCATTTTATTGTATTCCTCTTTCTCTTAATTTTAGCTGCCAATTCCATGCAGAAAGCAGTGTGTCTTCTATTGAAGTTTCGGCTTTCCAGCCTAACTCATTATTGGCAAATTCGGGATCAGCCCATACTTGTTCTATATCTCCAGCACGTCGTGCCGTAATTTCATAATTTAGAGTTACACCGGTTGCTTTTTCAAAAGCGGTTATTAACTCTAAAACAGATAATCCTTTCCCTGTACCAATATTAAATACTTCAACTGCTTGTTTCTGTTTATTTTTTAATATTCTATCAATAGCCACCACATGAGCTTGAGCCAAATCAACCACATTGATAAAATCTCTGATGCAAGACCCGTCAGGTGTATTGTAATCGTCGCCAAATACACTTAGCTTTTCACGTATTCCTATAGCCGTTTGTGTAATATAAGGAATTAAATTTTGAGGTACTCCTAAAGGTAATTCTCCAATTAATGCCGATGGATGAGCTCCAATGGGATTAAAATAACGAAGTAAAATGGATTTTATGGGAGCTCCCGATTTTACTGTATCTTGAATAATTTCCTCATTAATTTGCTTTGTATTGCCATAAGGTGACTCAGCAATCTTAATAGGTGCTTTTTCTGTTACAGGCAATACATCAGGTTGTCCATACACTGTACAAGAAGAGGAGAAAACAATTCCTTCTACATTGTATTTAGGCATTAACTCTAATAAATTGATTAATGAAACCAAGTTGTTTCTGTAATATAATAAAGGCTTTTGAACCGATTCACCAACCGCTTTACTTGCAGCAAAATGAATAATGGCTTTGATGTCGTTGTGTTTTTGAAAAAGTGCTTCCAATCCTTCGTAATCCAAACAATCCAGTTTCTCAAAAACAGGACGAATACCCGATACCTTTTCTATATTATCTACCACATCAGCTCCAGAGTTGGACAGGTTATCAATAATAACCACTTCATATCCATTGTTTTGAAGTTCAACGACAGTATGAGAACCAATATAACCTGTTCCACCTGTTACTAAAATTTTCTGTTTCATAGTTTCTTTCATTGAATGTAATTTATACAAACAAATGTAGTCAAAAATATTTAAGTGAAATGCCTTAAATAGCTCAAAAGACACAACAAATCATTCATTATTTCAATTTCTGAATTGAAAGCGGCTAACTTCACTTGAAGTTAGCCGCTTTCTTTAATTTCCGCTGTTTTAATTAGCAAATATTACTTAGAAAAAAAGTAAGTCTTAAGCTAAGACTTTGACCACTCTTTTATCGGTCCTAGACCGAAGCCTTGTCGGTCTAGGACTGAAGGGTGCTCGGTCTAGGACCGAAGAGGGTTAGGTCTAGGACCGGATTTATGTAATAGGTAAGACCTTAATAATCAACTCCTTATTATCTTTGTTATTTTCACCTTAAAAATCGGTTTAATTTTCGTTTTCAAGCTTGGAAAATTCCGAGAATTCGCAACCAAATTCATCTACCATATAGTTATCTAATTCATCGGCTTTTTCTGATAATTTAATGATGTGTTGTTGAATTTCTTCTCCTAAATCATTGGTGATGTCAGCCAAGTGAATACGATAAGCAATATATATTTGTCTTCCGTCAACTCCTAATTTGTAAGGAGAAAATTCGTTACTTAACACAAAACGCAAAACAGCTTCAATGTTTTTCTTGGGTAGAAGCACAATGGGAGAAACAGCAAATAGGTAATCGTGCTGATAAACAAAAAGGCGTATTTCTGAACTTCCCTTATGAAAACGCCAAACCTCATTTCCGGCTCTTGCCATAATGGGATTAATTCCCATTTTTTCCAATGCTTCTTCACAAAAATAAGAAACGGGAGATATTTCACGCTCTTCAAAAATCTCTTCGAGCAATTTTTCACCACATGAGGGACAATAATCAGTTTTTTCACTAATAAACTCTTCACAACTACCACATTGAACATTGAATTCTGATCGATTAATATCCCCAATGTTTTCCAATAGTTGTTTCAATGTATCTACTTGAATGCCAAAGCCCATGTTGTCGGCGTCAGAAAATTTGCTAACAGTAATTGCTATCAGTTCTCCTGCTTTATTAAAAATAGGACCTCCAGAGTTTCCCGGATTAACAGCGGCATCGGTCTGTACATAAAAACGACCATCAATTAATTGTTTAGGGGCTGAAACAGAGCCTTCTGTCATTGTAAAAGGCATACCAAAAGGATAGCCTGCAACATAAACTTTATGCCCAATATTTAAAGCTGCACTATCTGATAATAATAAAGAGGGTAAATGAGAGAAATCACCATCTGCCACAATTAAAGCCAAGTCGGTTTCAGGATTAACTAATATAACTCTACCTAAGAAAACATTCCGATCCTTATCGTGAAGAGCTAATTGATGAAATCCTTCAACTACATGATAGTTTGTAACAAACAAATCATAATCTTTTAAATAAAAGCAAGTTCCAGAACCTGCTGCATGGGTAACTTTATATACTAAAGAATAAATAGATTCATTCATAGTTTTATGTTTTAATAATTGAATAATAGATTAAAATCCTTGCTCCATTTGAGCCACCAGACGCATATATTCTTCCATATCTCCCTTAGCCAATGCTTGCATCATCTTTTTTTGTAACTCTTCAATTTCTGCTTGTAGCTCTTCTGTTCCTTCTTGAACAGCAGTCATAGCTTCATTTATAGCTTCAGTATAGTTTTCTGAAAAACTAAAATCATCGGAGTCTTCATTCAAGTCATCATCCATAATTCGATCCATTATTTTATATAATATCTCTGCCGCTTCATCCCACGATTTACCTGAGGCTGCTTTCAATGAGGCAGAAACTACTTGATTTACTGTCTCCATTACATCTGTATAGTAATACATTTCATAAAACTTATATAAAAGTCTTAGGGTGGCTCCTTCATTGTTGCCCGATTGAATGGCTTCGGTTACATTTTCATATGTATTTTCAAAATTCGACTGAATATTGGCTAATGAAGAAGACATTTTGGTAGAGATTAAAGTATCTACAAAATATAAATCTTTAGCCAACTCTTCTTTAGGTGTTTCTGCTAATTGCTCCAATACCTTAATGCCTTTTGCCACTACCTCTTGAGTAGGTAAATCTCTATTCATATCAGAAATAGCTTTATCTATTTCATTCAACAAAGCACCTTGTGGTGACGCAAAATACATAATTTGATAAAAAGCAACATCCAAAATGTTCCAAGAATAACCATATGCCCTTTCTTGATTATATTCTGCAATGGCATCTGTTGTGTATTTGCATATCTCTTGTAAAGAGTTGTAAACAGTATCTACCACTTCTTGCGAATAGGGCCTAATTATAGGTTGATATATACGCTGCGCATTGAATTCCGATTCAAATTCATCATCATACTTATCGCCTATTTCACAAAACTCTCTCAACACGTCATAAAGCTTACGCGGATGTGTTTGTGAAATATGACAATCATATTTCATCCTTAAAATATCATTATCCAACTGAAAATTAACCAGTGTTGTTTCATTAATATTTAAACCGGCTACTTGTCTTAACATAGGTAAGCCTCCTTTTTCGGGCAATTTCATAAAATCGGAATTGATGTTCAATCGATCATTATTCCAAAATATATCAACGATTATTGATCCATGAGGAATATGAAATTCTGTTCCATCTTCATTGCCATACTCTTTTCTGGCATTGGGATTTAAGCTATCCAGAAAAGTGTGAAAAGCATTTACATATTGCTCTTCCTGATACAAATCAATGGCCGACTTATACATCTCAAAATTAAATAAGCTCTCGGTTGTTCCTAATACCGGCTCATAATAATTAATTGCATTTTTCATTTATTATTCATTTAATTGGGTTATACATTTCTAAAACAGTAGAAAGAAAGATGGAAGTAAACCATTTATTCTTCTATTTAAAAAGTTATATCTTTTTAATAATTTGGTAAAAATCAGAGTATTCTTGACCTGAAATTACTTTGACTTCACTCACACCTCTAAAATCGGATGAAGAAAAGAATTGCATCAATTGCAGATAAAAAGTTTTACCTGTTGCATCTTCGTGAATATAAAGCTGCAACGGACGATTATCAGCTGCTCCTTCGTTCAGTAATCCTTCCCAATCGTTCTGATTAAATAGCTCTTTAATTCTTTTGGCATCTTCTCCATTGAAATCATCTCCGGATTCCGGATAAGCAAATTTTTTGATGGACACCAGTTTAACTTCTCCATTGCTTGTTTTATTGTACCAACTACTACCTTCAGTATAAAAGGAAAAGAAACAATACAACAATCCAATAATTGCTATAATCCGAACTAATAAATTACCTAGAGGAATGAGTGAAGGATAGATTATTAATAACACACAAAGGGCTATTAATACTATATACATAATTCTTTTGGGTTGATTATTTCTTTTTTCAAACTCCGAATGATTTTCATAAAAATCATATAAATTATTGGGATACTGTGCTTCCATACTTTTACTTTTATTTTTATGTTTATAAATTTTATTACCAACTTATTTTAACCCATGGGCTCTCTGGATTATTTAGCAAATTGTGAGCTATTGACCCCATCTCTTCTACTCCACTCCAAGCGGCTCTGCCAATGACATAACTCTTTGCAAAATCATCCCAGGAAGTGAAATGTTCCTGAGCTGCAAAATAGGCTTCATCAATGTAGTTCCAAGCTTCTTTTTCGGTGAGATAATTGGCATCAAAACAAATGCGAGACAGGTAACTCAAACGACCATAATCCCATCCTAGTACACCATAAAATTGAATATCCTCTTTTGAGTTAATAATTTCTTCCTCTTTTAACTCATTATACGAGTTTTGCAAGTTGCTGACTTGAGATAAGGCTTTTTGCAAATCTTCTTTATAAACCTCTTTTTCTTTCTCTGTTAATCTTCCCTGAGGAGTTAATCCTTCTAAGAGTATCTTCTCTTGCTCCCTTGTACTACCTGATAAAAAGGCTTTATATACAGATGGAAAATAGTAATTAAAACCTTTATCCTTTAAATAGTTTAAGGTCTCTAGAGCTGTTTCCCTATTGTAAATACCCCACCAATCTTGTGTTATCATACGAATCATTTCATCATCCAGACCTGTTGACAAAGAATTGATATAGGCTTCTTGCATTTCACTGTAAATGGCACCTATAGATATTTTTTTATATTCCTCTGTGCTTAATGTTGACGATGGATTGAAAGTTAATTGTACAAACCCTTCCTCTCCTTCATTCGAATTCCTCATTCTTTTTATATAAGGCATCAATCTGAAAAAAATATAATAAACCGCAAGCACTACGAGTAATAAAAGTAAAAACGAATTTTCTAAAATATATTCCATAGAGTTAATTTATTTAAGCTGTTGTTATATAATTAGGTGTTACAAATTTAAATCATTAAGTGTACCTCTCACTGTTGAAAAATTGTCATAAAGGTCTGCTATAGCTTCTCCGGTTGTTAGAGAGGAATCGCCTAACGTCAAAAAACCTTCAGGCATTGAAACAGCAAAATAAAATTGATTCCCATTGAATGAAAGCATAATATCTCTATTGTATTTATTTTTCAGTTCAGTTATTCTTTTCATCATGGCTGGTGTTAACACATAGCGTGCAGTGACTTCATCACTAGCATATACTGCAAAGTAACGTTCAAACTCCACATCTTCTAGCTGAACCAATTTATTGTTACCTACACTCTTCAGGGCTTGAATGTTTTTTGCCAGATAGTCCAGGTGTTTTTCCAAATGATCCGGTAAGATAACTACTGAACCCTTAATGTCCTTTTCTAATTTAGCTGAAGCAAACATTCCCCTAAAACTCCCGGTTATGTTTTCTACTCGTGAGGAAGTAACCCCTTTAATTGTGGACTTTAGAACAAGAATTAAAGCTCCTAATGAGGTGTTAGACAAGCAATGTTCGCTTTTTGAACCACTTATTAAAACATCTTGAAATACCACTTTAGGTTTTTCATTGTCAAAAATAATTTTCCCAAAGGAAAGACCTGATGAATAATCTCTATGTACACTTCCAAAGAAATTACTTTTTAGTATGTCCGACATAGGAAACGTAGCTGGAGTAAGACTTAATTTTGCTTCCGGAAAGAGTTGATGAATTACCTTTTGAATTGAGCTTTGTTCTATGGCAGAGAACTTTTGTTGAAAATAGCTCAAACCATATCCACCAATAGTTATCAAAATAAATAAAGGAATAATAGCCACCAGTGTTTTATTTTTTCCCAAAAAAGAAGCATCGGGGTCTAATGAATGCAAAGAGGAAGCATCACCACCGGAAAACATAAATAGTTGTAAACTAATGAATCCTAAAAAATAAACTAAGGCTCCACCATAACATAAAACACGGGAAATTTGAATTATTTTTCTATGCTTCTCTGCTTTTTTTAATACTAAGGAAAGTTCCTTTTGTAATTGCTCTTTCTTTATATTCATACTTGACTTTATGAATTAAATAAGGATTTAACATCTACATTTCTTTTTTCAACTTCGGGAATTGTAATTAATTCATATAGCTGATAATTCTTCATTGAAGCCACCAATGAAGAGGGAAACATCTGTACATAATTATTAAAGTCTACTACTGCAGCATTAAATGTACGTCGAGCAGCTTGTAATTGATATTCCATTTCTTCAATGGTTTTCTCCAAGTGTAAGAATTGTTTGTCTGCCTTTAGTTCAGGATAGTTCTCTACTGCCACTTTGATTTCAGCAAGCTTACCGGATAGTTCAGTACCTATTTTTATCTGCTCTTGCTCATCGTTTGATTGCTGTATTAAGGCTCTCAACTCTGTAATTCTAGTCAACGTGGCATTTTCATAGCCCATATAGTTTTGCACAGCAGCAACTAAGTTGGGTATCATATCATTCCGTTGCTTAAGCATTACAGAAATACTACTCTCCGTTTGTTTCACCTTGTTGTTTTTAGCAATAAACTTATTGTAAGTAAGGACAAACCAAAGAATCAAAAGGATAATTAAAGCAAAAAAAGCTATAGGAAAAAACATAATGTTGTTATTAAAGGTTCTACTTATATTAGTCAAAGAGGTTCTATATTTCCTTCTAAATCGGGTTTGAATAAATATTCATTGCAATAATTATGACTACTATCCGATTCGGTATATCTTTCTTTCATCACTTTCATTTACTTTGAAAATACCCCGGTAAAAAAATCATAAAAGGGCTGAAATTCTTGAAGTTGATTAACTCCTATAGTGTATCCTCCATTCGTTGAACCGGTAGGATCAAGAAAAAATTCCATTGGGTGTTCACCAAAAGCAGGGTGTTTTATGGTATATCTTTTTCTCTTCTCATTAAAAAACGCAGATTCACATTCACTTCTTTTACAAATAATAGGAGGTTCAAAAGAAGACATATTATTGTCTGTTGAAATAATTATAATTTCCGGATCATCGCCCGCTTTATAACCTATAATGTAGTTATAGTAAGTAGTTACATCTTTAAATAATTTTTTTTCATAAACAATATCCATTACACATAGTGTAACATAATCTTCACCATTTTCCACTAAAGAGTTGAAATTATTGCGAATCTCTTGTTTTTTACTTTCTGATTTTGCTCCTCCCTCTAAACCGAACAATCGACTAAAAAATCCCATAATATGCTGTTTTTTATAAATTAATTAATAGAGAACTCTCAAAATGAATTACATTAGATAAAAGAATATACTACAGACAACCAATAGGACACCACCTAGTAATATAGCAATGTTGCGTGCCTTTGAGTTGTACTCAGAATAAATCCATTTCCATTTCAGCAAAAAACCTAAAATAATAATCACTCCCACAAGCATTAGTAACGCACATCGCTCAAACAGTCCAAAGTGTTCCATCTAGTTATTTTATTTATTGTTTGTCTGTATTTTTAAGCAAATTACTTGATTATAAAATCAAAAGTCTTGATGTAAGTCAAGAAATCATTTGATTTCAGTTAAATCACTGTTTTTCGGTATATAAAAAAGAGCTACAAGGAATTATATGAATCAACCCCATTAGAGTAATACCAACTAAGTTCTCTATAGGAATTTATAAGATGACATTTATGAGCATCCTCTTCTGTCTCTTTTAATACGTGATTTGTATCTTCTATTTTTTGTCTGGATTAAGAAATTCCATTAATATATCTGCACTTTTAAATGCTTTTTCCATATTTTTATAGAAACGCTCAAAGTAGTTTCTTCCACTATGTGTTTTTGTTAGGCTGATTCAATAACAGGGGCTATTTTACGATCTTTAGTTAGCAATTTATAAAGAGCTTCTACCTCACTTTTTAGTACAACAACACTTGTATCATCACTCCTACATTTACTCATTAGTTGGCTCATTGATGACAGACTAGTTTTCATAGGAATAAATACAGTAGCCAATGGATGGTGTTTAAGAAGAACTAATTCGGCACGATTTCGACAAATTCGGTTAAAGTCAAAGCCTGATCAAACCCTTAATTTATTTTATCGTACAAATTCACTTCAATAACAGAAATAAGACCTGTTTTTAGTATAAGCAGAGGCATATTTAATTTTAGATACATCTTTTTCATTTATTTCTATTGTGTTGATGTATGTTAATCAAACTATAGTTTGTCAGATAGCAATAGAAAATTCAATTTATATTTGTCTAAATATAGTGTACTTTTTCTTATCAAACTTGAGTTCGATAAATCTTGCCTTCTGATTTACAATGAAATAAGGTAATAATTTCGTACTCTTAATTAATTGATTCTTAATTATATAACGAAAATATTGCCTTATGGTTTGTTTTGATAAAGTTACTGAAATTTATTGTCTTGTTGATGAGTTTTATATGAGTTTTGATGCTCAAATCTCTTCATTTTCATTGGAAATAAACCTATGAAAAACATTATTAATATCACAACACCACAGACTAAAGTTTTTCTCGTTAAATACAATTTAGACAAATTAGTTTCCAGTCATAAATAAAAAAGGTGTGCCATAAGTCTTTCGACTGACACACCTTTTAGATAGATTAAAAGCCATTCTCAAATAGAATACAACTCGGTCACTTTGAAAAGTAGGTTCCCCCTCAACCTCTCTATCCGAGTATACACAGAATCATATTACTTTTCAACAATTGTTTTCACATTTCTGTAATGGTCTTTAGCCTCCGTTTCATTGGCAACTCTCGCATTCACATCTCCGAAATGGAAGTTTATCCGTAGTGGAACTGTGCTTTCATCCATGCCGTTGGAAGGTCCTAATCGAGTGGATGACGACCAATACCAATGGAGATAAGGGGGATATTCTGTTTCGGGGTAATGAAACATTTTCCAGAGCAATTTATCCGGATCAAGGATTTTGTCTAAATCAGTAGTTCCATCTCTATAACCATCTTTTTCTTCTTTATAGAAAGGAGTCATCCCCGCATCAACTAACAATTGGTGATAGATGTATATAAGTTGCAACTCACGCATAGTAGGCAGCCTACCTTCCGTAACTCCACCTGCATTATTGTATGCTTCCGTCAAGGTATACTCCTTATCTATAAGATGGTCAGGGTAATTATTTTCAAAATACATAAAAGCTCCCGGTGAAGATTCGCTATTCGTTTGTTTAATGTATCTATCACTCCCATTCTCCTTTCTATAGACATCCACTCCATTCACTTGCCAACCTTCTATATTTTTCCAACTATAGTTATGATTATGTTTCCCCCCTCCTGCAGAGTTGCTAGACACATACTTATACCGACTCCATCCGGTATTGGGCTTACTGGAGGTTTCCGGCGTATAGGTATAAACCAAGGCCTTATCGGTCTTACCATGAGGCTCAACAACCTCTATCTTCTTGGCAATATGGTTTTCATCATTCGCATCCTTAAAGTAATCTTCTGTAAGTTTATTTTCCGGATCCATTGTTACCTGCCTCCCGGATACAGGGGGCACAGCCGATTTGGTATGATTTCTCACACAACGTATGGCAACCTGAGCGTTAGGACCTCTGGATGTTTCCGAGTTAGAGAAACTCATTACCGGGTAATACTTGGGATCAGTCAGTGAAGTAGCGTCCGTGTTATTCGAACGTTCGGGAAACGACTTAGCCGTTACATCATGATACGTTATCTGCGCTTCCGTATAATTACTTCGAGACAGGTATTTAAATGTTGGCCCTACCGCAGGAGCCACCGTCATCGGTGAAGTTTGGCGACTATTGCTGTTGTTCGTAAGCCACAAACCCATCAGCTGACGGCTAGTAGGAAGATACCAAAGATTAGGGTTGTCCTTCGGATTCTTGCTTTTACAATAGTCAGACAAGGGAATAGCAGGGTCGTACATTTC
>CAZOVL010000055.1:16784-19060 GCA_964583185.1 uncultured Bacteroides sp.
ACTTGCGTCATCAGTCATAAGTACAGATAAGAGATAGCGGTAAAAGGTTTTATTACCGGAAAATCCATTTTCATAATAAGACTCTTTACCGTAAACGATAGCTGTACTATTTGTGAAGGTGATATAATTCCCATTGCCATTAAAGGCATAATCGTATACAAGCATTTCCTCAATAACAATTTTCTTCCCGGTATCATTATATGGATCGGTCTTCGCCTCTTCTTCATTCTTATAGCCGTATCCTAATACCTCATTGACCTTAACCACATAATGTTTATTACGTTCTATAGACATAAAGTTTGCCTCTTTGTCTCTCAGGTCAACCCGATAAAAACCCTCGACCCCCTTATACTTTGCTTTAATAATGATATAGGTCTGGTTCGCATCATCGTTGGTAGATTCCGGTAAAAAAACAGCTATTTTCCGGTTATCATACGATGCGACACCTTCATCAGACTTGTCAGTAGTCGCACTTGCCAGAGGCGTTTGAGAAAAAAGATACCCCTTAGTTCGAATGCCAAAAGTACGAAAGCCCAAGAACTCCATCTCATTGCTAGGGGCAAGCGCCACCGAGAGCTTTGCAAAAGAGCGAAGAAGGGGGATTCGGTCAGAAGTGGATCCCCAAACAGTTCCTTTTGAGAAATCCTTAACACCCAAATCAGCAACCATCGGATAAGCAGTAGCTGTTTGATTCATATCGAACGTTTTTGCTTGTAACTCAACCCAGGTTTGCCCTAACCATGAGTTGTCTACTGCAACATTAGCGATTATACGAACATACCCTTTGTTTACCTTTGTAACCGTTGCTTGATAGTGTAAATCTCCTTTATCACTCATAGGGAGTGCCTCTTTAAGTACGGCTCCCCCCTCATCAAATAATAACAAAGTAACAGTTTCTACTTTATCTTCAATGACCTTGGCTTCTTCACCTGTATGCGCCCCTCGTGTTTCCGGATAGTAGTTCTCATTAGATACACCCAGCTGGCTGTGGGTGGGTGTTGTCAAATACAACAACACTTGTCCTTCCTTCAAATTTTGAGTGGGTTCCATTCGCTCATCTACACAAGCGGATAATAGTAAAACGATTAAAGATACCCATCCAATATAAAGCGTTATTCTTCTCATAATCTTTATTACATTGCTTCTTCAACAAATATGGGGATAATGATATCCGAAAGACCCGAAGTTATCTTTGTATTTTTAAAATGTAAAAACATCGGAGGAGGAACCGAGTATTCGGAAAAATCAAGTAGCAGACGGAAGTAACCTCCGGTTAAGTCTATTAGTTCAACAACATCTTCGCCATAAAATTCACCCTCCGGCTCTTCAGAAACTCCCACAAATTCCATATAACCGGAAGCATCTACATCATGCGATACAAAACTAAAGTGGAGAGTTCCTATTCCATTCTCATCCAAGATCATCGCTCTTTTTTCCACATTCACAATACTCGGATAAGCCTCTGCGGTTATGTCGACTTCTTCAAAGGGGAGGATTTCTAAATGAACATCTATTAGGTGCTCATTGAGGGATATTTTCAAGCTATAGTTATCATTCCTTATGATATCAAATATTGCTTTGTCCCCTTTAACGAACTCCATGTAGTTGCCATCGGTTGTTGTATAGTTTGAAGCAAGAGGTACTTTATAGGTATTTTCAGCATCTCCGGTTTTTGTATGAATCTCTATATAGTTAATATGATTACCCGGAAGAGCCTCATTCCACTTTAAGCCTGCCGGTTGTATAATCTCCGGTGTGTAAAGTAAATATCTATCAGTAAGTTCTCTAAAAAACATTATTGTTTTTATTCAGGATAACCGATTCTTCATCAGCGGTTTGCAATGAGTATTCGTTTACTCCATTTATTAGCTTGACTGACTGAATAGTAGTAGAGGAACTCACATTTATTGTTGCATCTATCTTTGCGATGGCTCTATTGAGCAATACATGATCTTCGGCTATACCGTTCTCATTGATGGGTCGGAAAGGAATCGGATTTCTTTCGGAGGTTCCGATATTAGACCCGGTATTTAATTTGATTACTTGATTTCTATAGACCCTGGCCATGGGGAAAAGCTCATACCCTTCGGCATCTCCTTTAGGGCCGGTAAATAGCTCTGGTGGCAAAGTCCGCAGCTGCTTCAAATAATTATCAGCTGCCTCTCTGCTTCCTAAAGAAGAGGAGGCATTCTCTCCGGCTGTAGGCATATTTGCGATAAAGTAAAAGTCATATGTCCCCTGAGGAAAATCAACCACAAAAGAGACTGCTTTATTGA
>CAZOVL010000056.1:0-18016 GCA_964583185.1 uncultured Bacteroides sp.
AATTTGTGGATGCCTGTCACAAAGAGGGTATTGCGGTGATATTGGACGTAGTGTATAACCACGCTACCGGTGCACATCCATTTGCTCGTTTATATTGGGATGGAACGAAAAATCAAACAGCGTCCAATAATCCTTGGTTTAATGCTGAAAACCCTCATCATTATCAATTCTTTCACGACTTCAATCATGAACAGTCCATGGTTAGAGAATTTATTAAACGTAATCTGGCATTTTTACTGAATGAATATAAATTCGATGGTATCCGTTTTGATTTCTCTAAGGGCTTTACTCAAACTCCAGGAGAAGCAAAGGAGGAAAATGCCCAAAGAATACAGACTCTTATAGAATATAACAAGGCAATAAAAGCAGCCAACCCTAACGCAGTTGTTATTTTGGAACACTTCTGTGTAGATGGTGAAGAAATTTGGTTGGCCAACGAAGGTATGAAACTATGGAGAAATGTAAGTGAGCCTTATTATCAATCAGCAATGGGATATGCCGAGAAGAGTAGTTTCAGTCAATTATATCATAAAAGTACACCATATATGCCATTTGGAGGGTATGTTAGCTATATGGAAAGTCACGACGAGGAGCGTGCCGCTTTCAAACAACTAAAATATGGAAATTGGGATTTAAATACCAATCTATCGGCTCGAATGAAGCGTTTAGGTACCAATGCGGCTTTCTGTTTTACGGTACCCGGTTCTAAAATGTTATGGCAATTTGGTGAATTAGGTTATGATTTCGCTATTGAATTTAATGGTAGAACAGGACGAAAACCGATTCGTTGGGAGTATATGGATGTTGCTGAGCGTTACAACTTATATACCACTTATTCTAAGTTAATCAATTTCAGAACTCAAAATCCCGAACTATTCACTAGTGAAGCTGAATTTACTTGGCACATTGAACCACAAGACTGGGATTGGAACAATGACAATAAAGGTAGATTAATCAAAATTAAAAAAGGAGAGAAAGAAGTGGTTATCGTTGGTAATTTCATGAATACTAATGTAACTGCTCATAGCCAATTCACATCTACCGGTAATTGGTATAATATGATTGACAATGAAATTATTACAGTATCAAGTACTAATCAATCCATTGAAATTCCTCCTCACGAATTCAAAGCTTATGTGAATTTTGACCCAACAAAAAACGAATCGATTGATTAGTCTGTTTCTTTGTTTATAAGTGTTTTTTATAAGAAAACGGATAGCAGGTTTGCTATCCGTTTTTACATTACTAAAAACCAGAAAGAAAAAGGGATTCTAATCTGGATTTATAAAGATTGTTTCCAATCTTTCTTCAACATACTATAAATACATAAACCAACATATTCTCCGGAAGGAAGAAGTTGACCATCACGCTCAACACCCTCTTTCACAAACCCTAGTCGTTGAGGAACTCTGTTGCTCTCTGTATTTTCTTCAGCACACTGTATTTTCACCCGATTCATCCCCCACTCTTCAAAAGCCCAAGAGGTTAAATGAGTAACCGCTCTGGTTATCACCCCTTTACCTTGATGAGCAGGAACCAACCAATAACCAATCTCTGTTTTGTTACTCTGCCTATTGGTATTCACAAAGCCAATTAATCCACAAAACTCTTTTCCTTTCTCAATCATAAAAACAATGTCACGACTCTCATAAGGCTGAGCCAGTGTTGCAGTCATAAAACCAATTTCATCTTCAACCGATTTCATATAAGGTACAAAATAAAGCCATTTGGAGAAGTAAGTTCTATTTTCATCTAATGCAGTAAAAATGGTTTCTGAATCTTCAATCTGAGCTTCTCTTATACTATATCCATTATCAAAAGTATAAGTATGTTGTTTTTCTTTCATCTTATTATTTTATTTTTTCGTTATCAAATATAAATTGTTCTTTTCTAAATGAAGAGAATGAGTCATTATTTTCGGAAAATCTTGTTTATTATGAGTTACCATAATTAAAGTCTTATCGGGTAACAAACTATAGCTTTCTATGATTTGTTTTACTTTTTGACTTTGAATAACATCTAAGCCGTGAAAGGGTTCATCCAAGATAAGCAGCTCAGGATTTTTAATAAAAGCACGAGCTAATAAAGTCAGTCTTTGTTCTCCACTGGATAATTGCAGAAAGGATTGATCTTTTAAATGATCTATATTAAACAACTTCATCCAAAACAAACAAACAGCCTGTTCCTCCGGAGTAATTTTCTTAAATAACCCCAAATGATTATGCAAACCTGAAGCCACTGTATCCATAACAGAAATAGGTTTCAGAAAAGAGCGATGCATCTCAGGACTTAGATAGCCTATTCTACTCTTTATATCCCAAATGCTTTCTCCGGTTCCACGTTTCTTTCCAAACAAATATAAATCTTGTGCATACGATTGGGGGTTGTCGGCATAAATCAAGCTTAGAAGTGCAGATTTTCCTGTTCCATTTTCACCCGTTAACTTCCACTTTTCTCCCTTATGAATAACCCAATTCATATTTTTCAATATCTGCACCCCATCATAGCCTAGACTCACCTTGTTAAAACGTACTATTTCCGTTGAGCTACTTACTTGTTGTGAATTAGATTCAACCAAAGAATTTAAGCTTTGAGCTATCCGGCTTTTCCATTCCATACTTGATAAACTATTCAAAGTATAGTTTTTTAGATACTCTTGTTTGGTTCTTTTGGGTTGTACACTCTTGTCTTCAATGGGTAGCACGTGCGTAATAAAATCCGGAAGTGTTTCACCTGTTGGCATCACCACAATAAGTTGTAAGTTGGAAAATTGGGCTATGTGATTCAAAAGAGTCAAAAGCGATGTACGTGTTGGTACATCCAGTCCTATCAAAGGATTATCCAGAATTAATATACGAGGTTGCCTAAATAACACCCTGGCCAACTGAACTCGCCGCAACTCTCCACTTGACAAAAAGACTATACGTTTAGAAAACAATTCTTCCAATCGCAACAAATGAATTATCTCAGAAACAGATAAGATGCCATCTACCAATGAGTCAACATTCAAAAACTCCTTTACCGTAGGATATTCATCTGTATCCCAACTATTCCAACGTTGTTGGTAATAGTAGGTTGAATCGGCAACACCATACCCATCGCGAAACTCTAAGTACTGAATATTCTGATAGGCAGCAGTTGTGGGTGAGGGAGAAAAATCATAAGTCATTTTTCCTTTTCGCAAAGCGTACTTTCCCAATAGAACATTCACCAACAGACTTTTTCCTGCCCCATTTAACCCAACAATAGCCAGATGTTCATCTGAATTTAACTCTAAGTTCAGCCTATTATTTAAACGCATAAGTGGATGACTTACCTCGCCATCCACTATTTGTATTGTAAAATGATGCATCTTAATAAAGAGGTTCAGATTATAGTTTATAAAGTGTATTGGCCTTTAATAAATCCACATTTGTTTTTTGTAAAACCTCTATACACTTCTCCATATCGTTAGGTCTAATAACCACATTAGCGTGATCATTATTTGCAAAGGAGTACATATATTCAATAAACACACCTTCGTCCGATAAAGATTTTAATACACTAGCCAAAGAACCGGGAACATTGGGACAAGAAATACCAATGACATCAGTAACCTGAACAGCAAAATGTTTCTCTTTTAAAACCTTATAAGCACGATCGGGATCAGAAACAACACCTCTTAAGATGCCAAAATCTGCATTCTCTGCAATACACAAAGCCGAAAGGTTTATGTTTTCTTCTGCTAATACTTGGGTTACCTCGGTTAATCTACCTGATTTATTTTCCAAGAAAATAGATAATTGTTTCGCAATCATAGGTTTATAGTTTTCGGTTATCAATAATTCTTTTTGCTTTACCTGTACTTCGCTCAATACTTCTGGGTTCAACAATTTTCACATCAACCCCTAATCCCAGTACGCTGTGTAAGCGAGCCTTCAGTTTATTCCTTAAATTAATCATTTTATTGATCTCATCCGAATAAAAATCCGAATTTACTTCTACACGAAGTTCCATCGTATCGGTATTGTTTACTCTATCAACGATTAATTGATAATGAGGTTCAAACTCATCCAATTCCAATATAACCGATTCTATTTGAGTTGGGAAAACATTCACTCCACGAATAATCAACATATCATCACTACGTCCCATAATGCGACTCATACGCACAAAGCTACGCCCACATTCACAACGTTCATAATTCAAAGAGGTTAAATCTTTGGTTCTATAACGTAATAAAGGCATTCCCTCTTTGGTTAGATGGGTAAACACCAACTCTCCTACCTCTCCGGGAGCAACAGGTTCTAAGGTTACCGGATTTATTATTTCGGGAAAAAAATGATCTTCATTAATATGCGATCCCGCCTGACATTCACACTCATATGCAACTCCAGGTCCGGCTATTTCACTTAAACCATAGATATCGTACGCTTTTATTTGCAACTTATTTTCAATCTCACGACGCATCTCCTCACTCCAAGGCTCAGCACCAAAAATACCAATTTTCAAGTTAAATCCTTCACGAGAAAAACCGGAGTCTTTAATCGCATCAGCCAAATAAAGTGCATATGAAGGGGTACTACACAACACCGTGGAACCAAAATCATACATAATGGTTATTTGCTTATCGGTATTACCACTAGATGTAGGAATAACAGAAGCGCCTATGTTTTCGGCTCCATAATGTGCACCCAATCCTCCGGTAAATAATCCGTAGCCATAAGAAACCTGAAAAACATCTGTAGCATTTGCTCCAAAGGCACTAAAAGCACGTGATAAACATTCTGTCCAAGTAAATAAATCCTTGCGGGTGTATCCCACAACAGTAGGTTTACCGGTAGTACCCGATGAAGCATGGAACCGGGCAATCATTGATGTAGGAACAGCACAAAGTCCAAAAGGATAGTTATCTCTTAAATCTAATTTATTAGTAAAAGGCAATTTAGCTATATCATCTAACCCTTGTATATCATCAGGGGTTAAATCCATTTCTTGCATTTTCTTTCTATAAAAAGGAGTATTATGATATACATAATCCACCATTCGCTTCAATCGTATATCCTGAATTTTTCTTAATTCAGCACGATCTATGCTCTCCATACTTTCGTTCCAAATCATGTAATTGTCTGTGTTTTTGTCAGAGAAAATATTCTTTTGATAATATATTCATGCAAAGAAACGGAATTAATTAATAATAAGGAAGCTAATTGTAGGATAATTACAGCTTTAATTCTTTTATTGTTTCTTTCTTTTCAGCTTGTTTTTAGGCCTTTTTCTACTGCATACCCCTATTACTTTTTCTTTAAAATAAACAGAACTTCCATAGGCGTTACAGAGCGTATGAGCGGGTCTAAGACCGAAGGCCTGTCGGTCTAGGACTGAACACCCCTCGGTCTAGGACCGAGCGACCTTAGGTCCTAGACCGATAAAACATCTTTTTAATTGAACGTTTTTGCAATGCCAACAAGTGCAACCTTTTGTATAATTTTCGATAAAAAGCTTTCTTCTTGCAACAGGAAAATATGAACGTTTTTTTAATTTAAGAGGTGTAAAGAAGTCTCTCTTAATTAGAATTATTCCTAAACATAAATGGAAGCTTTTTCTTGATAAAAAAGTTATGGTAAAAACAAATGCTCTTTTACAAAAGAAAACAATCTATAGGCATTCATTTTCTATCAAGAGAAAAGGAAATAAACAACTCTATTTGGCTGAAAAGTAGTAACTTTGCAAACTACAATTTTCCACAAAGGAGGGATATCGGTTATGAAATTTGAATTAACTGCTGAATTTAAGCCTACGGGGGATCAACCTGAAGCTATAAAACAACTAACAGAGGGGATACAGAATCATCTTCCCGGACAGACTTTACTTGGAGTTACAGGTTCGGGTAAAACTTTTACCATTGCCAATGTGGTGGCTAATATTAACAAACCAACTTTAGTATTAAGTCACAACAAAACTCTAGCTGCACAGCTATACAGTGAGTTTAAGAGTTTCTTTCCAAACAATGCCATAGAGTATTATGTTTCGTATTACGATTATTATCAGCCGGAAGCCTATCTGCCAAGTACAGATACCTATATAGAAAAAGATCTCGCTATTAATGACGAAATTGATAAACTTCGCTTAGCCGCAACTTCTTCTTTACTCTCCGGAAGAAAAGACGTGTTGGTGGTCTCTTCTGTTTCTTGTATTTATGGTATGGGAAACCCTTCGGACTTTTACAACAATGTAATTGAAATAATACGAGGAAAAACCATTAATCGCAATGTGTTCTTGCGTCGGTTAGTAGATAGTTTGTATTTACGAAACGACTTGGAATTAAATAGAGGAAACTTTAGAGTCAAAGGAGATACTGTTGACATCTACCTGGCCTACTCAGATCATATTTTGCGTATTGTTTTTTGGGGAGATGAAATTGACTTAATTGAAGAGGTTGACCCCGTAACAGGTAGTACCATTGCAGCATTTGAAAGTTATAAGGTCTATCCGGCCAATCTTTTTATGACTACAAAAGATAGTACCTTAAAAGCCATTCATCAAATTGAAGATGACTTAACCCAACGTGTAGATTATTTTGAATCTATAGGTAAACCCTATGAAGCTAAACGGTTATACGAGCGAGTAACCTATGATATGGAAATGTTACGTGAGCTGGGACACTGTTCGGGTATTGAAAATTACTCTCGGTATTTTGATGGTAGAGACCCGGGCACACGCCCTTACTGCCTATTGGATTTTTTTCCCGATGACTTTTTAATTGTTATAGATGAAAGTCACGTAAGTATTCCTCAAATACGAGCCATGTATGGTGGAGATCGTTCCCGAAAAGAAAATCTAGTGGAATATGGCTTCCGCTTACCTGCCGCATTGGACAATCGTCCTTTAAAATTCGAGGAATTTGAAGAGATAGCGAAAGAAGTTATTTATGTTAGTGCTACCCCTGCCGAATATGAATTGGAAAAATCGGAAGGGATAATTATAGAACAGGTCATTCGACCCACCGGATTACTAGACCCCAAAATAGAGGTACGCCCCAGTATGAATCAAATTGATGATTTAATGGAGGAAATTCAATTGCGGGTAGAAAGAAAAGAGCGTGTACTCATTACAACACTAACCAAGCGAATGGCAGAAGAACTTGCAGAATACTTGCTGAATCACGATGTACGTTGTAATTACATTCACAGCGATGTAGACACCTTGGAAAGAGTGAAAATTATGGACGATTTGCGACAAGGATTTTATGACGTTCTTATTGGAGTAAATCTACTCCGTGAAGGATTAGACTTACCCGAAGTTTCACTGGTTGCTATTTTAGATGCTGACAAAGAGGGCTTCTTACGTTCCCATCGTTCTCTTACACAAACGGCAGGACGTGCTGCAAGAAATGTAAATGGCATGGTCATTATGTATGCTGATAAAATAACGAATAGCATGCAGTTAACAATAGATGAAACAAACCGCAGAAGAGCCAAACAAATAGCCTATAATGAAGAGCATAATATAACTCCACAACAAATAAAGAAGGCCAGAAACTTATCGGTCTTTGGAGATCATAAAAATCTTAGAGTGGAAGAAGGTGCATACATTGAGCCGGAAACAACACACATTGCTGCCGACCCAATTGTACAATATATGGACAGGAATCAACTTCAAAAGAGTATTGACCGCACCCGCAAGCTAATGAAAGACGCAGCCAAACAATTAGAATTTATGGAAGCGGCTCAACATAGAGATGAATTATTAAGGTTAGAGGATATTTACAAAGAACGCTTCCCTGATAATTAAAAACAGAACAACAAAAAAAAGCCATAGATAAACAAGATTACTAGAGTTTTTTTATGAAATACTAATCTATGTAATTGCTCTTTTTCACTTCTATTAATAAGGTATCTTTTTGAACAGATAAAAAAGTAAGCCTTATTTGCAAGATTAAAAAAGATAGTTATTTTATATCACTTTTGATAAGATAGAAAATGGTATAATTGGTTAGCTATCAAAAGGAAGGAAGATTATTGTTTAGTGTTTTTTGTTGTTTAATATTTTTTTGCAACACGAAAAAGCTATATCTTTACGTGCTAAATTTTAACAACAGATAAAAAAACAAAATAAATTATTTAAATCAAGATGACTAAAGCAGACGTTGTAAACGAAATTTCAAAAAGAACTGGAATAGAAAAAGCGACAGCACTTGCTGCGGTAGAAACCTTCATGGAAGTTATAAAAGACTCTTTAGCTTCAAATGAAAATGTATATCTTCGCGGCTTTGGTAGTTTCATAGTAAAGAAAAGAGCTGAAAAAACAGCTCGTAATATTTCCAGAAACACAACAATCATTATTCCTGAACATTATATACCTTCATTTAAACCTTCTAAGATGTTTACTGGTGCAGTAAAAGACAACAACAAGGTTAAATAAGAAGAAAGATTAAAAAACTATATATTAAAGTATTAACCCTCTAAAGCAAAAGAATATGCCAAGTGGAAAAAAGAAAAAAAGACGTAAAATGTCTACGCACAAACGTAAGAAAAGACTAAGAAAAAATAGACATAAAAGCAAAAAGTAACTATTAGGTCTTTAAGAGCATATAGAACGAACTTGGGGGTTTTTGCTTCCAAGTTTGTTTTATAAAACAATTAAGCTAATAATCATAAAAGTAAAATTTAAATAACTGTGACAAGCGAACTGGTAGTAGATGTACAACCCAAAGAAGTGTCTATTGCTTTACTAGAAGACAGAAACCTAGTAGAGCTTCAGAGCGAAGAAAGTTCAAATACTTTCTCTGTGGGGAATATATACTTTGGCCGCGTCAAAAAACTGATGCCTGGACTCAATGCCTGTTTCGTTAATGTCGGTTATGAGAAAGACGCTTTTCTTCATTATTTAGATTTAGGTCCTCAATTCAATTCATTAGATCGATTTGTTAGACACGTTACCAGTAACAAAAAGAAATTAGCATCTATAACAAAAGCACCCATCCAACCAGATCTTAAAAAGGATGGTACAATAACAGATGTTCTTAAAGTGGGGCAAGAAGTTATGGTTCAAGTAGTAAAAGAACCTATCTCAACCAAAGGCCCCCGTCTTTCATCCGAAATTTCCTTTGCCGGAAGAAACTTAGTACTCATTCCTTTTAATGATAAAGTTTCCATCTCCACAAAAATTAAATCTAGCGGTGAAAGAGCACGTTTAAAACAACTTATGCTAAGTATTAAACCCCAAAATCTAGGGGTTATTGTACGTACTGCAGCAGAAGGAAAACGAGTAGCAGAGCTTGACAGCGAATTGAAAGCATTGGTAAACCGATGGATTGAAGCAACACGTAAAGCACAACAAGCAACTAAATATCCAACTCTTCTTCATGAGGAAACTAGCCGAACAGTTGCAATTCTTAGGGATTTATTCAATCCTTCCTTTGAAAACATTTACGTTAACCATCAAGAGGTTTACAATGAAATAAAAAACTATATATCTATAATAGCTCCTGACAGAGTTAAAACAGTTAAATTATATAGTGGTAAACAACCTATATTCGATCATTTCAATATTACCAAACAAATTCAATCATCGTTTGGTAAAACAGTATCTTATAAGCGTGGAGCCTATTTAATTATTGAGAGGACTGAGGCTTTATACGCTATAGATGTAAATAGTGGCAATAGAACTAAAAATGCCAATGGACAAGAAGCAAATGCTTTAGAAGTAAACTTGGGTGCTGCAGATGAAATAGCACGCCAACTTCGGTTAAGAGATATAGGAGGAATTATTGTCATTGATTTCATTGACATGGGTGATTCTTCCAACCGACAAAAGCTTTATGAGAGAATGTGCTCTAATATGCAAAAAGATAGAGCTAAACACAACATTCTACCCTTAAGTAAGTTTGGCTTGATGCAAATTACAAGACAGCGTGTACGTTCGGCAATGACAGTAGATACAGCAGAAACGTGTCCTACTTGTTTTGGCGAAGGAAAAATAAAACCATCCATACTGTTTACAGATGCTTTAGAAAGCAAGATAGATTATCTTGTCCACAAAATGAAGATAAAGAAATTTTCTCTACACCTTCATCCGTATGTTGCGGCCTATATTAACCAAGGAGTTATCTCTATGAAGAGAAAATGGCAAATGCAATATGGATTAGGAATAAAAATAATACCTAATCAGAAACTGGCGTTTCTCCAGTATATCTTTTATGATGCGAAAGGTGAAGAAATCGATATGACAGAAAATATCGAAATAAAATAGTAAAAAAGGTTGATGATTAAATAAGCATCA
Organism: uncultured Bacteroides sp.; assembly: GCA_964583185.1. Lineage (GTDB taxonomy): Bacteria > Bacteroidota > Bacteroidia > Bacteroidales > Bacteroidaceae > Bacteroides_E. The sequence continues at coordinate 10,264 of CAZOVL010000056.1, forward strand.
ACCTTTTTTTTACTTTAGATTTTCTCGCTCTGAAATAATAGTATTCAAATTATATGCCTCTATTTCAATACTCCATCAAGAAGACACAGAGCAACTTCTTTTTCAATACTCCTCTTATTAAATCTTCCATTATTTCAAGCGATTAAAGAAATTCAATATAAAACTGAATGAATCTTCTTTTTTGGTTATTTTATTCCGATTTTTTACTTAAAAACCAAAAACAAACAAGCAACACAAAACGTTAATAGGATAAATAGTTTTCTGTTAACTAAACAACAGGTAGTAAAACAACCATATATAGTTTGTTAATATAAATCAACAAACAAAATGGGAATAAATACATAGACCTAAAAACAGATTAGAGAGCATTTAGTAAAAAAATCAACTGTTCAATGGACAAGCAAATCCATTCAGACACGGAAATATAAAACAAACACAGATAAAGTACATAGAGTACTTTTAATTATTTAAGACAATGAATTATATGGAAAAAGGATTAAAAACATTATGCTTATTTTTTAGTCTATTTCTTCTTTCTTGTTCTTCAAAAGAACAAACTGCCATAGACAAAACAATTACTGTAAAAGTGGACACTGTAAAACCACGTAGCAATGAACTAGAACTGTCATATCCCGGTAAAATAAAATCCAGTGAAGATATAGACATAGCTTTTCAGGTTAGTGGAACTATACAGAAAGTACTAGTCAATGCCGGTAGCAAAGTAAATAAAGGCGATTTACTAGCCTATCTTGATCCGACTGATTATACCTATCAGTTATCAGCAACAGAAGCCGAGTACAATGGTATTAAAGGTAACGCAGAACGAATTATTATTTTATACGAAAAAGGAAGCGTTTCAAAAAGCGATTATGAAAAAGCGGTATACGGACTGGAACAGATTACAGCAAAATTAAATGCACATAAAAAAGCCCTTGCGGATACACGCATTTATGCTCCCTTTAACGGATACATACAGAAAAAGCACTTTAATTCCAATGAGACAGTAGCTGCCGGATTTCCTGTAGTTTCTTTATTTAATCAAAATGCCTTAGAGGTGGAAATACACATACCTGCCACCGATTATTTAAGAAGAAATGAGTTCAAAGACTTTTATTGTACCATTGACAGAGACCCTAAAATAAAGTATCCTTTGAAATTAATATCCATCAATCAAAAGGCAAACTTAAATCAACTATATACTGTTCGTTTGGCTTTTATTCCTCAGCCACAAGCAACACTACCTACACCAGGTATGACAGCGACCATTAACATCAAGCGTTCCACAGAGTCTTCAATAGATTCTCAACTAACACTTATTCCACTATCATCCATAAAGGAAACTGATGGAAATTGTACTGTTTGGGTTTATAACCCGGAGAAAGAACAGATTAATACGCGTGAAGTGAAAATACTTCAAATTAAACGCAATGGAACGGTTATTATTTCAGAGGGGTTAAATCCGGGAGAGATTGTTGTTTCAGCCGGAGTAAATTATTTGAAAGAAAATCAGCAAGTAAAAGTAATCAAACCTATATCTGACACAAATAAAGGAGGATTATTATGATTGACTTAGGAAAACTGGCATTAGCCAATCGACCTTTAGTGCATTTTCTAATTGCCATTCTCTTAATTGGAGGTTTTCTTGCCTTCCGAAGTATGAGTAAATTAGAAGACCCTGAAATAAAGGTTAAGCAAGCTATGATTATCACTCCTTATCCGGGTGCTTCGGCGTACGAAGTAGAGTTGGAGGTTACTGATTTATTGGAGAAAAGTATTCGTAGTATGAATCATTTAGATGCGGTAAGTAGCAGATCAATGAATGACTTGTCTATGATTACTGTAGAATTGACCTCTGAAGCTCCCGATGATGAAGTAGAACAATATTGGGATTTACTACGCAGAAAAGTCAGCAATGTACAAAGTCAGCTGCCCAAGGGAGCAATGGCTTCCATTGTTAGAGATGACTTTGGAGATATGTATGGTATGTTCTATGCCATCACAACTGAAGGCTTTGGAGATAGAGAGTTGGCTCGGTACATCGAAATGATAAAAAGAGAGGTTCAATCCATAAAAGGGATTGGTAACATTGAAGTATATGGAGAACGGGAAGAATGTATCAACATTGAGCTGATTGAAGAGAAAATGGCTAATCTAGGAGTACACCCCATTGAAGTTCTTAGCACATTAAGTGATCAAAACCAAACTGTATATTCCGGATATTATGAAACCGGAGATTACCGATTACGTGTAACTGTTAACAATAAGTATAAGGTAGTAGACGATATTAGCAACTTACTACTTCAAGGACACGAAGACGATCAACTTTACTTGCGTGACATTGCCAATGTATATAGCGATTACGAAAATACCACAATGAATCAGATGTGGTACGATGGCAAACGTGCTTTTGGATTTGCCATATCGGCAGAGAAAGGAACAGACATCACTAAGCTGGGGCGTGAAGTAGAGGAAAAAATAGCAGAGCTAGAGGAATCAAGAATTCCAGCCGGCATTAACTTTCACAAAGTATTTTTTCAACCGGACAGGGTGAAAGAATCTTTAGGTTCGTTCCTTATCAATCTTATGGAATCGGTTATTATTGTAGTTATCGTCTTGATGTTTGCTATGGGTTTTCGTAGTGGATTAATCATAGGCATCAGCTTGGTTACTATTGTTTTTGGTTCGTTTCTTGTCTTAAATCTCTTTGATGGTACATTACAACGAGTTTCCTTAGCCTCATTTATTTTAGCTATGGGAATGCTTGTTGACAATGCCATAGTTATTATTGATGGTATTCTAGTCAATTTACAACGTGGGATGAAAAGATCTGAAGCATTAACGTCAATAGGTAGACAAACAGGGATGGCTTTATTAGGTGCTACTTTAATTGCAATCTTAGCATTCTTCCCCATTTTCTTATCGCCCGATCAAGCAGGAGTTTATGTGCGTGATTTATTTATAGTATTAGCTGTTTCACTATTACTTAGTTGGATTCTAGCTCTTACACACGTACCCATAATGGCCAATAATTTATTTAAAAATATAAGAGTTAAGAGTGTTGCAGAAATGCATAACTCAAAATTTTACAGGGCTTTACGCACAACACTCTCTTGGTGTTTAAATCATAAAACAATCACAGTACTCATAGCTATTTTCTTAGTAGGAAGTAGTATTTATTGTTACCGCTTCCTACCACAAGGGTTTTTCCCTGATATGACATACGATCAGCTTTATATGGAGTATAAGTTAGATGAAGGAGTAAATAACACCAAGGTTATTGAAGACTTAAAAGAAATTGAGGAATATTTAAATTCACGTGATGAAATCACTCACATTACAACGTCAATAGGTGGAACCCCGGCACGATATAATTTAGTAAGAAGTATTGCCGATCCTTCTTTATCTTATGGTGAACTAATTATTGATTTTAAAAATCCTAAACTTTTAGTTCAATCCATGGAGGAAATTCAGGAATATCTTTCAACAAACTATCCTCACGCATACGTTCGATTAAAGCGTTACAATTTAATGTATATGAAGTATCCCATTGAAGCACAATTTTCCGGGCCTGACCCCGAAGTGCTTAAAGAATTATGCAGTCAGGCAGAAGCGATAATGGAATCTTCACCTAAAACATATTTAGTAAGAAATGATTGGGAACCTAAGATGCTGAACATAACAGCAAACTTTAATCAACCCATAGCACGTAATATGGGACTTACCCGACAAGATGTGGGTGTGTCTATATTAACAGCTACCGGGGGTATTCCTGCCGATGCATTCTATTGTGGAGAAAAGAGACAAACCATATATCTTAAAAGTGTAGATAATAAAGGCAATCCAATTGAAGGACTGGAAAATGCACCTATATTTAGTATGTTACCCAATCTAAAGCAGCTCAACAAAAAAACACTGGAGGGAATAATTAATGGATCTATTTCTGAGGAAGACATTCTATCGTCTGCCATAGGAACAGTACCACTAAACCAAGCTGTAGATGGGATTACGTCAGAATGGGAAGACCCTCTTGTATTGCGTTATAACGGACAAAGAGCCATACGTGCTCAGTGCGACCCGGTTCCGGGCACAGGGGCAGAAGAAGCACGTCAAGCAATAAAGAAAGAGATAGAAAGCATAGAGTTACCTCCAGGTTATAGCCTTAAATGGTTTGGTGAACGCAAAGCCAGTACAGAGAGTATGGAAAATTTATTCAGTAATTATCCCCTAGCTATTGTTTTAATGATTTCCATTCTAATTATGTTATTTAAGGACTACAGAAAGCCTTTGGTTATTTTATGCTGTCTCCCTTTAATTGTAATTGGAGTAGTGTTTAGTGTTTTACTCTCAGGTAAAACGTTTGGTTTCGTAGCTATTGTTGGTGCATTAGGAATTATTGGCATGATGGTGAAAAATGGAATTGTGTTAATGGACGAGGTTACACTTCAAATAAACAAAGGAACAGAACCCAACGCAGCTCTTCTAGAGAGTGCTGCATCTCGTTTTAGACCGGTAGTGATGGCTTCTCTAACTACTATTTTAGGAATGATTCCTTTATTAAGCGATGATATGTTTGGCTCTTTAGCTGTAACCATTATGGGTGGTTTATTTGTGGGAACAATGATAATTTTATTATTTATACCTGTTTTATATTCCATTTTTTTCAGAATAAAACCACAAAGAACACAAGAAAAATAGTATGCTATGAAACGAATATATATTATAATAAGTCTTCTCTTCTCAATTTCTGTAATGTCTCAAGAAGTTTATACTCTTGAACAATGCAGGGAAATGGCACTACAACATAATCATCAAAAAACAATTGCTGATAAACAGATAAAAAAAGCAAAGAGTGAGGTGCTGGTGTATCGATCAAACTTTTTCCCCAAGCTTTCAGCTCAAGGTCTTTATCTCTTTAGTAATCAAACAATGGAGAAAAGTTTTGGTAATGCTTATCTTCCCACCTTTATACCGGATGGTCAGGGAGGATTTACACCCAACCTAAGTGCCGGATCAACTCTCGAAAATCCAATCTTTGGGATGTATGCTTATCTACCTGAAATACCTTTAGAGCTTTCCTTGAAAAATACTTGGACTGCGGGTATTCAGTTAATGCAACCACTTTACACCGGAGGGAAAATAAGAGCAGGGTTTTCTATGGCTAAAATTGGACGAGACATAGCTTTATTAAATCAAGAACTATCTCGTGTAGAAGTTATTCTTTTAACTGATGAGGCTTATTGGCAATTAGTTGAAACGCAAGAGTTATGCATCGCTGCTGAAAAATATATGGAAGTAATTACCGAATTGTACAGAAATGTAGAAAATGCTTATACGGTAGGATTAAAATCAAAGAATGATTTACTTAAAGTACAAGTAAAAATGAACGAAGCCAAGCTACAACTTCGTAGGGCAGAAAACGGAATTATTCTGGCTCGTATGAATTTAGCACACACCATAGGAGTTCCTTTGACTGAGCAGATACGTACAACTAACGAAATAAGAATAGCTAACGAAACACAGTATGACAATGCGTTTGATATTACTCCACGTCCTGAATACCAAATATTAACTAAACAAGTTGAATTTAAAAGAAAAGATATTCAATTAACGCGAAGTCAATTTCTCCCTAACATAGGAGTTGGAGCAGGATGGAATTATTACGATGGAGCAAAAATGAATGGGGACAAATTACTCCATGGAGGTTCTTTTTCTGCTCAGGTGTCAGTTAGCATTCCTCTATTCCAGTGGGGAGAAGGGATTAATAAAGTCAGAGCCAAGGAAACAGAGAAACAAATTGCAGAACTACAACGATTAGATGCTATTGAAAAGATGACACTAGAAGTCACCAAAGCTCATAATCAGTTAGATGAATCTAAGCTGGAAGTAGAAATAACAACGAACTCATTAGAACAAGCAGAAGAAAATCTCAAGACTAGTAAAGAGCATTATGAAGTGGGATTAGAGAACCTGGCAGATTATTTAGAGGCTCAAACTCTCTGGCAAAAAGCGTGGGCTGAACTCATAACAGCTAAAGCAACATTAAAACTGAATGAAACAAAGTATTTAAAAGCTTGTGGACAACTATAATGAAATAACACATCTACTGTTTTACTTTCCTCCTATTCCGAGTAGATGTAGATGGAAATAGGAATAGTATTTAATAGAATTTTATTATTGATGCGATTAAAAATTTAATCGCATCAATAATAAAGTAGTAGATCAATCCATCATACGATACTCCAAGGCTTTTCTTCTCTTCATATATCTTTGGCATTGTTCTTCAACACCATAGCCTAAAATAGTACCTAACATAAAATCCTCTTCTATAGAAAGTTCATTCAAAGGTTTATTGCAAAATTCTTGTACCATTTGAATACATTCCTTTTTTCCAAAGAAAAGATTACACTTGGTTTCATTTATAGGGTGAATATAATAAAAGAGATTTGCAGCTTTAATTTTATGCAAGGCAACCACCATAATGTCATTACAAAGAGTACATAATACCATACTTCGCACTCCTTTTTTACATTCGTACAATTGATGAGCAAATACCTTTAATTGTTCCATTTTCTATAAAGAACCTTTTAATTGTTTAACCCATTTTTCAATACGATCGTCAGTCCTGTCGGGTTCATTGTCTTCGTCAAGAGGTAAACCACAAAAAGAGTCATTTATGACAGATATTGAATCATCAAAAAGATAATCCGATTTCTCTACATCGTTGCCGATAAGTGTAGCTCCGGATTCTTGAGATGCAGAAGCTATTAACCCTATTGCATCACAAAAGGTGTCCGGATAGGATGAAGAATCTCCTAAGCCAAAAACAGCCACTTTTTTTCCGGATAAATCTGCTTTCTTTACCTCTTCAATAAAATCATACCAATCATCTTGCAGATCACCATACCCTAAGGTAGAAGAACCAAAAATTAATATCTCATATTGATTCATTTGACCTGAATTTACCTGAGAAATATCATACACAGCAGATGAATCTATATTTAATTTACTAGCTAGTTGTTTAGCAACATACTCTGTATTACCAGTTGATGTACCATAAAATATACTAATTTTTTCCATTTTTAGTTATTTAAGTTTTCAACAACAAAGAAAGGATATTATTGAAGGCTAAGCAATCACATAAATTAGGTATATAGTTATGTGGAATAATCATATATAGCGATTCATTAAATAATGGATTCATAAATATACATAACCTAAGCCTGAGAATAAAAGGTTCACTTTTGAACCGTTTTATTCAAACAAACAATTAAGAGGATTAAGAGATGCGATAAACATTGAAAACCTAAGAATGATTTACCTAAGATAATCAATAGATAAGGAGAATCTGTTACATCGTATAAAGGACAATTAAGCACATAACAGAAACAAGCCAATAAATGGTTCACTTTTGATCCGTTTTATTCAAACAAACAGTTAGGAGGATTAAGAGATGGAATAACCATTGAAAAACCAAGAATGATTTACCTAAGAAAACCTACAAATAAAGAGAATCGATCTCATCATACAAGGGACAATTAAGCACATAACAGAAACAAGCCAATAAATGGTTCACATTTGAACTCTTTTATTCAAATAAACAGTTAGGAGGATTAAGAGATGCGATAACATTGAAAAACCTAAGAATAATTCACCTAAGAAAGCCTACAAATAAAGAGAATCCATCTCATCATACAAAGTACAATTAATCACATAACAGAAACAAGCCAATAAATGGTTCACATTTGAACCGTTT
>CAZOVL010000057.1:0-17771 GCA_964583185.1 uncultured Bacteroides sp.
TTGTCGGAAAAAAGACCGGTAAAAGAGATTGATTATGGTTGGGTAGGTGATGTAAAGCAGGTCGCAGGTTCTGATTTGGGTAGTCTGATTCAAAAAGGAATAGTACCTGTTATGGCTCCCTTAACACACGATGGCAAAGGTCATATGTTAAACACCAATGCAGATACCATAGCCAGTGAGCTAGCCAAGGCGTTGGTTTCTGAGTTTGAGGTAACCTTGGTTTATTGTTTTGAGAAAGAGGGGGTTTTGCAATCCATAGATGATGATTCCAGCGTGATAAAGGAGTTGAATTATGCTTCTTATCAGCAATATATTAACAAAGGAGTGATTGAAGGAGGTATGATTCCCAAACTAGACAACGCTTTTGCGGCTATTGAAGCGGGCGTTCACAAGGTTATTATTACTAAATCCACTTCAGTCGGTGACTTAACGCGTGGAACACACATTCAGGCTTAACCGGTGAATTAGAATTAGGTATAAAAAATAGTATCTTTGCCTCTTACTTTTAGGAGTAAGGATTTTTTTATTGTTCAAGCTTATGTACCATAAGGAATTAGGAGAAATAGTAATAAAAAAAAATGCTAGATCAAAATCATTCATTGCACGCATAAAGAATGGGGTTTTGTACTTTACTGTTCCTGTATTTGTATCTCAAAAGAATATTAATCAGTTTATTGAGCAGAACAAAGAGGCTTTATTACAACTAAAAAAAATAAATCCATCCCTATGTATCGACACTAATTTCACGATTGATACCGAGTTTTATTGTTTATCCATTAAACAAACTCCTCAAAAACAATCCAGATTGCAGCGTGACGGGAAAGACTATGTTTTACATCTTGGGGGTGATTTTGATTTCGATGAAGAAAATACTCAAGAATGGTTGCGTAAAGTAATTGAAGAAACTCTGATTGAACGAGCTAAAGAAGTATTCCCACCTCTGTTGATGCAATTGGCAAAGAAACACCGGTTGGAATTTTCAAGGGTAAGTATTAACCGAGCTAAACGACGCTGGGGGAGTTGTTCCAGTACAAAGTCCATTAATATTTCTTGCTATACCCTTTTATTGCCCTTGCATCTAATGGAGTTTGTGTTACTACACGAGTTAACTCACACCATACATATGAATCACAGTGAGAAATTTTGGTCACTATTAGACCAGTTATCCGGGAAGAAAGTAAAGGAGTACAATGCACAGCTTAAATCTTTTAAGCTTCCTTTATAAAGTTGAAGGATATGTTATCTTTGAATGTTTATAATCCGGTCTTCTGTTCTCTCAAACTGATAAGTTCCTCCTTTATCTTTTAACTCAAAAGGAGTCAGTTTGTCGGTGTTATGGTCAACGATAAGCAGTGTGTTTTGCTGATCAAAACGATTGAATGAAAAAATGTGGGGTTCTTTGGTTATGGTTTCATTTAGCAATAAACTGTCGTTCAAATAGACTGAAATGGAGTCATTGATAAATCCTTTATCAAAACTAAGGGTATATATTTCAGGATAATTGATGATCTGATCTTCTTTTTTTGGACTTCTAAAACTTAAATAGGTAAAGAGAACTACAATTATGATTACACCGAAGGCCAATAGTCCATTACCAATCATAAACTGTTTATTTGTATTTAGGTGTTTGCTCATTGTGACGTATATTATGTTTGTTGGTTATACAAAAATAGTTTTTTTAGTTGTAGTACCTCTCTTTTTTCATCGAAAAGAAGACATTAGTTGGAATCCTCTTTATTATCTCTGAAATGAATAAATCAGATAGATCTCTTTCAGATACTAATAAACCATCTATTCCGGTTGTGAAGTAGATGGTTTATTTCGTATTGGAAATAATTAATCTTTTATTCTTTCACTAACTCGCCTTTTAGAGTGGCCGAGCTATAGTCTTTTATTTTAACCATCACAAAATCACCAATTTTTGCATCTTCTTTATCGAAAACAACTACTTTGTTCTGTTCGGTTCTGCCAAAAAGTTGCTGTTGCGATCGTTTGGATGTGCCTTCCACTAAAACCTCATAGGTTTTATTCACTTCCAATTGGTTAGATGCCTCTGATAATTCACGTTGTAAATCAATTATCTCATTCAAGCGTCTTAATTTGACCTCTTCGGGGACATCATCTTTTAATTTTTTAGAAGCATATGTACCGGGACGTTCGGAGTATTTAAACATAAATGCCGAATCAAAGTGGCAAAGCCTCATTAATGATAAAGTCTCTTGGTGATCTTCTTCTGTCTCAGAATGAAACCCACTGAAAAGGTCTGTAGAAATACCACCGTTGGGGATGTATCTTCTGATGGCATCAATACGGTCTAAATACCACTCTCTGGTGTATTTTCTATTCATCAGTTTCAAAATCCTTGAACTACCACTTTGTACAGGAAGATGAATGTGGTTACATATATTGGGCGTTTCTGCAATTACCTTTAATGTATCATCGCTCATATCTTTGGGGTGGGAGGTAGTAAAGCGAATACGCACATTAGGGGCAGCTAAGGCTACTGCTTTTAATAATTTAGGAAAATCAATGAGTTCTCCTTGCCGGGTTTCAAAAGCATAGGAGTTTACATTTTGCCCTAACAAGGTAATCTCTTTGTAGTTACGTTCAGCCAAATCGTTCACTTCCCGCAGGATACTTTCTAGCGAGCGACTTCGCTCTCTACCCCGGGTATAGGGAACTATGCAATAGGTACAGAAGTTGTTACACCCTCTCATAATCGATACAAATCCACTGATTCGGTTGCCATAGAAACGAGAAGGGATTACATCTTTATAGGTCTCAGTGGTAGATAGTTCTACATTCATTGCTTTCTCTCCGGCCTCAACAGAAGCCACCAATTCGGGTAGAGTTAAGTAAGAGTCGGGCCCCACTACTAAATCAGCATTGTGGTTCTCTATTAAGTCTTCTTGTACTCGTTCAGCCATACAGCCCAACACACCTATAATTAAAGGTTTGTTTTTTCGTAAGGAGTTGAGAAATTCCAGACGATTAATGATTTTTTGCTCTGCATTTTCGCGGATAGAGCAAGTGTTTAGAAACACAGCATCGGCCTGATTCAAGTCTTCTGTTAATGAATAGCCCGATTGTTTCATAATAGAAGCAACTACTTCACTATCAGCTAAGTTCATCTGACAACCATAGGTCTCTATCAATAGTTTCTTTTCATTCTCAAGTAGTGCAGATTTAGAGTCTGCTCCTTTTGATTTATCCATATTTATTTAGTTTTTGAAATTCAATGCAAAGATAAAGTTTCAACTTCATAAATGGGGTATATCTACTCATAAGAATTGTTTTCTCTTTGTATTAAACCCCGAGTTTTTTCAGTTTAAAGTAGAAATCCCTATTATTTTATATGTATAAAGATAAGTCTTTTGTCTTTTTTATTTGTTTTCCTGCTGTTCACTTACTAGTTATTATATAAGTGTAAAATGAATTTCTACTTTTTTGTCTGTTTGTGTGTTTTGGGCTTTAGAAAGATAATACAGCCTTTAAAATCGCTTTTTGTGTTTTAGAAAAGATGATTTGTCGTAAAGATTGATGTGCGAAATATTGTTTTTTTGTTGCTTTACAAAGCATATAATTTTATCTTTGATAATTATCATTCAAAGACTTAAGGGATATGTTACTACAAGTACTTATTATTCTGGCTATTTTTGGAATCACTGTAGCAAACTCCATTCGAAAGGAGAAGCAAAAGGAACTTGAACGACAGGCTTCCCTTTCCGATCTTGAAGAAGAGGAAGATTTAACTTGGTATGATGAGGCTAACTCTGAAACTTTGGCCGAGGAATCTTCTTTTGAAGAGGCAAAAAGAGAGATTTTAGATCGTATACCACCTCTTATTGAATCCATTGAAAAAGAAAAGACTCCACCTAAGAGGGCTTCTCAAGCACCAAAAATTGAAACAACTCCTATAGATGAGGAGGAAGGTTTGGACTTGGCTTTCAATGTTTCATCTATGGATGATGTTCGAAGAGGAATCATTTGGTCGGAAATATTAAAAAGAAAGTATTAAATAAACTAGTTATAACTAAAACTTTAAAAAGAAACTGATAAATATGTCTTATTCTATTCTCTCTGCAGCTGAAGCTGCACATATCATAAAGCACGGAGATCATATTGCTTTAAGTGGATTTACACCTGCAGGTACTGCTAAAGCAGTTACCTCGGCATTGGCTGAAATTGCAGAAGCGGAACACGCTAAAGGAAACCCCTTTCAAATTAGTCTATTCACTGGGGCTTCTACCGGAAACTCAGGTGATGGTGTTCTTTCAAAGGCTAAAGCTATACGCTATCGTGCTCCTTATACTACGAATCGAGATTTTCGTGCTGCAGTAAATAATGGAGAAATTGCCTATAATGATATTCATTTGTCTCAAATGGCACAAGAATTACGTTATGGATTTATGGGTAAAGTAGATGTAGCCATTATTGAAGCGTGTGAATTAACTTCGGATGGGAAAATATATTTAACTGCTGCCGGAGGGATATCTCCTACTGCTTGTCGTTTGGCGGACAAAATCATTGTGGAGTTAAATAGTGCCCATAGTAAGAATATGATGGGGTTGCACGATGTGTATGAATTACAATCTCCTCCTCACCGTAGAGAGATACCTATTTACAAACCTAGTGATAGAATAGGGCAACCTTATGTTCAGGTTGATCCAAAGAAAATTATTGGAGTGGTTGAAACCAACTGGCCGGATGAGGCTCGTTCGTTTAGTCAGGCTGACCCGGTAACCGATTTAATTGGTCAAAATGTGGCTGACTTTTTAGTTTCAGATATGAAACGTGGAATCATACCTCAAGAGTTTTTACCTATCCAATCGGGTGTTGGAAACATTGCTAATGCACTATTGGGTGCTTTGGGAAGAAGTAAATCCATTCCTGCGTTTGAAATGTACACAGAGGTGTTACAAGATTCAGTGGTTGATTTGATGCGTGAAGGTCGTATTAAGTTTGGTAGTACTTGTTCATTGACAGTTACTAATGATTGTTTGCAAGGAATCTACGATGATATTGAATTCTTTAAAGACAAATTGGTGCTTCGTCCTTCAGAAATATCCAACAACCCTGAAGTCATTCGTCGTTTAGGAGTAATATCCATTAATACTGCTATTGAAGTTGATATTTATGGTAATGCAAACTCCACCCATATTGGTGGTACTCGTATGATGAATGGTATTGGAGGTTCGGGCGATTTTACCCGTAATGCCTATATCTCTATCTTTACTTGTCCTTCAGTGGCTAAAGAGGGTAAGATTAGTGCCATAGTCCCAATGGTTTCTCACTTGGATCATAGCGAACATTCAGTAAATATCATCGCTACAGAACAAGGTGTGGCCGACTTAAGAGGTAAAGGACCAAAAGAGCGTGCACAAGAAATTATTGAGAAGTGTGCTCATCCTGATTATAAAGAGTTGTTATGGGATTACTTGAAATTAGCTGGTAATAAAGCACAAACTCCACACGTAGTGGAAGCTGCTTTGGCAATGCATAGTACATTGAATCATACCGGTGATATGCGAAATACACGTTGGAGTGATTTCATAAAATAAAAAGAGAATGATGCAATAGAGATTAGATAAAACCTCTATTCGCATAATATACGACAAACCTCGTTCTGAAAGGAGCGAGGTTTTTTTCCTCCTAAAGCATTTTGATTCATAATGGCAAAAGCAATTTCGTGTCCGTTTTTTGCCTTTAGGTAACCGGCTAAGGTATATATGCCACTAATGGCTCCGGTCTTGGCGTGTACATTCTTAAAGGTTTTACCTTTTCCCATTCTGTAACTAAGCGTACCATCTATACCTGCAATAGGCAGTGATTTATAGAGATTTTGAAAAATCTCAGTATCGGCATAAGCGTATTTAAGAAAAGCTACTAATAGTTCGGGCGATATGTAATTGTAATTGGATAATCCGGAACCATCAGCCAATCTGTAATTTGCAGGGTCTAATCCTGTCTTTTTTATTATTTGTTGAATAGCCGTCACTCCATCCGCTGTTTCCGCCCTGTCTTTGCCGGAGCTTTGTTTGGCTACACGATAGAAGGTGGCCTCTGCATTGAGATTGTCACTCTCCTTCATCATCTCTTTGAGAACCTTGGTAAAAGGGGTGCGAAATTCGGCTAATTTTGTTGCTTCTTCCTGTTTATCAAAAGTCTTGAAAGCATAAGCACCTGAACAACGCACACCACTGCGTAATAACTTTTCCACAAAAGAATGGATAAAATAAACTTCAGGATGGTGTAGATTAATCTTTCCCTGCTTTTTGCTGGCAACATTTCCTTCAATCAATAAAGTATTGCTGTTATTCATCCAATCTCTCGTTAGCAAAAAATCGCCGGCTTGAGGGGTGTTGCTTTGTGTGTTATTTTGAATACTGTAAAAAGAGCTCTGAGGAGTACATTGTACCGTCGCTTTTTCTCCTGCAACAGCAGGAGAAACTGTGTAAGAAACAACCCCTTTGCAATACATTAAGGGCGATAAATGAGGTTGAAAAGCATTGGGTGTGTCGTCCCAAGCCCATCCGCTTCCCCAATAAATGGAGTCTTTCATTGATACATCTCCGTATATTTTTCCGGTAATGGCTTGAATAGGAAACTCTCTGATTTGCTGAATTAAACCATCCATACTTAACTCATCGAATTCCGGATCAAACCCCCCAATGACAAAGAGGTTTCCTTTCAGTGTATCGCCTTTGATTTCACCATCTGTCCACACTTCGGTTATAAAAGGTGCGTTTGCTTGTGGCTGATCCAGCGCTGTGATGGCGGTTAATAGCTTTTGTGTGGAAGCCGGTCGACTCAGTTTATCTTCTCTGTAGTTATAAAGGGTTTTCTGTTCTGTTAAGTCGTAAATGCAAAGCCCCACTTCTGAACCGTGGGGTAAGTCTTGCATCAATTTCGATATCTGATCTGCTAATTTCTGAGCTGAAAGAGGTAAGGAAAGACAAATTACTGTAAGAGCAAAAGAAAAAAATCGAATAAACATTTATTGTAAAGCCTCTTTAAATATTTCACCTACTGTTGGATGTGGAAATATAATCCGATTCCACTCCTCAGCTTTTAATTTTAACTCTATAGCCATTGCAGCCAATGTGATGATTTCTGAAGCCGGGTTCCCTAAAACGTGAGCACCTAGTAAGGTGTTATCAGCCGCAAACAGAAGTTTACATACCCCATTAACCCGTTCGTTTTCCGCAATGAATCGTCCGGAATAAGCCATTGGTATAGATACCTTACGATAGTTTATACCTTTAGTCTGGAGCGACTCCTCGGTTTCACCCACTCCGGCAAATTCAGGATTGGTGTAGATAATACCGGGGATGGCACGATAACTCATCTCATCTTCTTTTGAAAGGATGGTATTAATGGCTATCTCTGCTTCTCTAATGGCAGTATGTGCCAATAGGCTCTTCCCGTTTGCATCTCCACAAATGAAGATATGTGGCAGAGAAGTTTGTAGTTGGTTGTTGATTAGGATGTGCCCGCGTTCCGTCTTTTCTAAATTCAGATTTTCTAGCCCCAGTCCGGCAAGTTGAGGTTTTCTTCCTACACAAAGGAATAATTTCTCTGCCTCTATAGAATGTGTTCCTTCACTGTTTTGATAGTGTACTACCACTTGACCTTCTTTGTTTTCAAAAGAAGTAACCTCGGTATCTAGTAAGCAGGTTAGTTTTTTCTTGGCATATTCTTCACGGAGTAATGCTGTTAACTCTTTATCCATAGCCCCTAGCAACTCTTTCATACGCTCTATAACAGTTACCTCAACGCCTAAAGAGTTGAAAAGTGAGGCAAACTCCATTCCAATGACTCCACCTCCTACGATGACTAATGATTGAGGTAACTCTTTCACATCCAAAGCCTCTTGGTGGGTCCAGAAATCCACCTCGTCCAGTCCCTTAATGGGAGGAGTGATGTTGATTGATCCGGTGCAAATCAATAAGTTTTCAAAGGAGTAGGTACTATCGTTACAGATAATGGTGTGAGCATCTTTGAGTTGAGCCTCCCCTTTAATTACCGTTACATTGGCCTCTTTTAGTTTATTATTTACACCTAGAGTCAGCTTACGAACTGTTTTGTTTTTACGGCTTACCATACGCTTCAAATCGAAAGAAGCTTCGGGTATATTAACGGCATACAATTTACTCTCTAAAGCTTGTTGATAAATCTTGGCACTGTAGAGTAGGGTCTTGGTAGGAATACATCCTTCATTTAAGCACACTCCGCCTATCTTGTCTTTTTCAAAGAGAATAACACTTAATCCGGCCTTTCCTGCTTTTTCTGCCGCAGTATATCCTGCAGGGCCACCCCCAATAATTGCTATTTGGTAATCCATTACTATTTTGCTTTTAATATTTGGCTAATTCGTTTAAAAACTCTTTCTCTTTCGTTGGCATTAATGCCATGTGTTTCTTGGAATTATATTTTATAAGTATATAATCTACCAGATGAAATTTACCGAAGTTCATACTTCTGCACTTTTCTATGTGCGAAATACTTTCAATGGGTATCTCTATTTTTTTTGAGAATCGTCCTTTGTAAATAATTAAAATCCCCTCTTTGGTAATGGTATAGGTGCTATTTATTATTCGCTCAATAACAATAACCAATAATACCATAATGACAGCAGCTAATATTCCACTTTTTATCCATAAAAAGTAAAAACTAAGGATACTTAGCAGAATGAGAAACGCAATTTGTGTATAAGGGGTACGAACGTGAAAAATACGATCCATATTTTATCGGTTTTGCTGTGCAAGTTAGTGATTTAGTAAATTAAAGGCAACATTATGGACATCCAAAAAAGTTATTTCTTATTTTTGTATGTAGAGAAATTAGATACGAAGTAAAAGTATGGTTAAAAAGTTTGATTTTCTAGTGATTGGTTCGGGCGTAGCAGGGATGAGCTTTGCTTTGAAAGTGGCCGAATATGGTTCTGTTGCGTTGATATCAAAAACAGAGTTGAAAGAGGCAAATACCTATTTTGCACAAGGGGGTATAGCATCGGTAACCAATTTATTAGTGGATAATTTTGAGAAGCACATAGAAGATACTATGATTGCCGGTGACTGGATTAGCGACCGTGCTGCGGTAGAAAAAGTGGTTCGTAATGCGCCGTCTCAAATAGAAGAATTGATTAGCTGGGGTGTGAAGTTTGATAAAACAGAAGAAGGAGTGTATGATCTGCACCGAGAAGGAGGCCATTCAGAACATCGTATTCTTCATCACAAAGATAATACGGGAGCAGAAATTCAAGATAGTTTGATTCGTGCACTCAAGAAACATCCTAATATTACTGTTTTTGAAAATCATTTTGCCATAGAGATATTAACACAGCATCACTTGGGACAAACGGTTACTCGCCAAACACCCGATATTGAGTGTTATGGTGCTTATATACTGGATTTGAAAAATAGTCGTGTAGATACTTTTCTTTCTAAAGTAACATTAATGGCTACCGGAGGAGTAGGTGCCATTTATCAAACAACTACCAATCCGTTGGTGGCAACAGGCGATGGTATTGCAATGGTGTATCGTGCCAAAGGAACCGTAAAGGATATGGAGTTTGTTCAGTTTCATCCTACTGCTCTTTATCATCCGGGCGATCGTCCTTCTTTTTTAATAACCGAGGCTATGAGGGGCTACGGAGCCATTTTGCGCACACTAGATGGTGAAGAGTTTATGCATAAATACGATAAACGTCTCTCTTTGGCTCCACGTGATATTGTGGCTCGAGCCATTGATAATGAAATGAAGAATAGGGGAGATGATCATGTTTATTTGGATGTGACCCATAAAGATGCGGAAGAAACGAAAAAGCACTTTCCTAATATCTATAAGAAATGCCTGAGTCTAGGCATTGATATAACAAAAGACTTTATACCTGTAGCTCCTGCAGCACATTATCTGTGTGGAGGAATTAAGGTGGATTTGGATGGGAAATCTTCTATCTCCCGATTATATGCTGTTGGCGAGTGCTCTTGTACAGGATTACACGGTGGTAACCGATTAGCTTCTAACTCTTTGATAGAGGCGGTGGTCTATGCCGATGCAGCAGCTAAACACTCTCTTGCCCATCTAAATGAGTACAACTTCTGTGAAGATATTCCTTTATGGAACGATGAAGGAACACAACTCCCCGAAGAGATGGTTCTCATTACACAAAGCACAAAAGAGGTTAATCAGATAATGAGTAGTTATGTGGGTATTGTGCGTAGTAACTTACGCTTGAAGAGGGCTTGGGTTCGTCTGGATATTATATACGAAGAAACAGAGTCGTTATTCAAACGAAGTGTAGTTTCACGCGAGATTTGTGAGTTGAGAAATATGGTAAATGTGGGGTATCTGATTATGAGACAAGCCATGGAACGAAAAGAGAGTCGTGGATTGCATTATACCATTGATTATCCGCATACAAAAAGAAACACCTGATTTTTATGTTTTAGACTGGCAAAGAATATTGCTCTTTTATCCGTTTTAGAGAAAGAGAAAGAAGCAGTTCAAATCTATTTCTGCAAGTTTAAAGAGTACACTTTAATAGTAAAGCCTGAGAGCTAGCTTTCGCTTAAGCAACTCAGGCTTTTTTTTGTTCAATAGTTGGCTTTTTCTTAAAGCCTTTGATGTGGTTATCTTTAAGGCCTAGTGAGAATTAGAGTTCGTTATTTTATAACGGCAACGAACCCACCTCGTGGCAAACATTCAATCTTCAATTCCGGATTAGGATTGGTAGTTATGATTTCATCTTCAATAGCAAAGCTGCGGTCATCTTGTCCATCCTTAAATAAGGTTATCTTTTTTCCCGAATTCTGTGCTAGAATATCTGTTAGGAAAAACGTTTTTGATTCATCTGTACCATTCAGTCCTCCTATATACCATACGTCCCCTTTACGGCGGGCAATAACTACTTCAACACCGGGATAACCGGAAATTAGTTTGGTCTCATCCCAGGTAGTAGGTAATCCTGACAGAAACTCTCTGATTGGGTCTGGAAGTGAAAGGTAAGAAGAAGGTCTGTCCGGCATATGTTGTAATGCCGATTCAAAGACAACATAAAGAGCCAACTCATGCCCATGCGAGGTGATGTGCGGATGTTGTGAATCGGAAAAAGTTCCAGGAGTATAGTCCATTGAACCAATTACATTTCGTGTAAAAGGAAGTGTTGCATTGTGACTAGCAGCTTTAGGAGTTAAAACGGGTGAGTTATTGTACCACTCGGCTCCATATACTCCTTCTATTGTCATCAAGTTGGGATAAGTTCTTTGCCATCCACGTGGAATAGTTGCTCCATGAAAATTAATAAGAAGCTTATATTTCATTGCATCCTCTAATAAATCAATGTAATAATTCATAGAAGCAGCATCATCACCTTTGAAAAAATCTATTTTAATACCCTCAACGCCGGATTTCTTTAACTGTTCGTATTCTTTTTCTCTGTTTTTCTTTGTGTTTAGTCTATCGAGAGGTCCGGGAGCACCTGGTCCAATCCAACTGGTTCCGGAATTATACCAAAGCATAGGCTTCACCCCTTTTTCTAGACTGTATTTGATGGCATCATCCACGTTTCCTCCATTTCTCATCACATCCCATTCCCAGTCTATAAGATTATATGGCCATTTCATTTCAACAGCCAAGTCAATGTATTCTTTTACAATCTGGAAGTTTTGAGAACCACGGTTGTTAGCCCAATATATCCAAGAAACTAATCCTGGGGTAATCCAGTCTACATCTCCAAATGTATTAGGATCAGAAACATCAGTAACAAGTGTTGACTCAACTATGTCAGCAAGGGAGCCAATAATGAGCACTCGCCAAGGTGATGTCCAGGAACTATTGAAAGGAATTCTTTCATCATTTAGTTTCACCTTATATTCTGTGGTTGATTGCTCATTGTTTAATTGGGAAGCACAGTGCCCACGCTGAATGTTAGCTTCAGTGATTAGGATAAATATAGAGTCTTGTTTTTCGAGTAATGCAGGATATCCCCATAAACCCGGTGTTTTTCCTTCAATTGTGGCTCCATTGTTAGCTAGAGGATAAAAATCCTCGTATCCCACTTCATAGGGTTGTATCCACCTGTTCGTACCATCAGGAATAAAATAGGTAGTCAGTTCATTTGTAATGTAATCAATTTCTAGAGGGGAGGTTACGTTATACTTAAAAGCAACTCCATCATTATAGGCCCTTAATATGATGTCTATGGTTTGTTTCTCTTCATTTTCAAATGTATAGGTTTTTTCGTAAGCCTCATTTTTACACTGACTTTTCTTTCCGGTAATCATTGGATAATTATCTACTATATGTTTCCTCTCTGAAATGGAGATTAGCTTCAAGTTTTTACTGAAATTCTGTGATTCGGTTAGTAACCCAAGTTTGGTTTCCTGTACTATTCCTGAGGTTGTGTTTTCTCCTAAATACTCTACAGTTAAATAATGGTTTTCATCATCTGCTAACTGGGTCTTTTTATTTATTGAAACCCGTATCTTTCCATTTGGAGATTGTAAGGTGTTATCTTGATTACAAGAGAGTAGTAAAAAGAGAGAAAGTAGTATGGGAGAATACCACGTTAAGGAACGATAAAATCCATGACTTTTCATAATGATATTTGTTTAGGTGTGTAGTTTCTAGCTGTTGTTGAATTGTTAAATATAAAATAAAATGACCTTATATAACCAACACTTATGTTGAAATGAACCCTATTTATGTTGAATTAAATTTAATTTTCCTTGATTACAGAGAAAGATTGCTGTTTTTGACTTTTACCCTCGTATGTTTTATAAACATAGAAATGATTTTCAATCTTAATGCTTAAGTAGAGAAACGCTACATATTAGAGAAAAAAACTTCTCTACAAGCTTTTAAAATTTGATGGAGAGTGCAACAAATTTATAAGATTTAGAGAGATAACTCGTTAATTATCGTACCTTTGCACCGAATTTAACGAGAAATATATTTGATGAATACATTTGAAATGCTTGGAGTATCTAAAGAGATACATCAGGCAATTAAAGAAATGGGATTTGAAAACCCCATGCCGGTACAACAAGAGGTTATACCGTATTTACTTGGAGAAAATAATGATATAGTAGCTTTAGCCCAAACCGGAACCGGAAAAACGGCAGCTTTTGGACTTCCCATCGTACAAAAAACAGATACAAATATCCCCTTTCCACAATCTTTAATCTTAGCACCTACGCGTGAGTTATGTTTGCAAATTACTGAAGACCTGATACAATATGCAAAATATGTAAA
Source organism: uncultured Bacteroides sp. (assembly GCA_964583185.1). Taxonomy (GTDB): domain Bacteria; phylum Bacteroidota; class Bacteroidia; order Bacteroidales; family Bacteroidaceae; genus Bacteroides_E. Next base: position 13,258 of record CAZOVL010000057.1, read on the forward strand.
AGGTTTACACGTAGTAGCAGTATATGGTGGTGCATCCATTGAGGCACAAATAAAAGCCATTAAACGTGGAGCACATATTATTGTGGCTACTCCCGGACGTTTGATTGACTTAATGAAACGCAGAGCAGTATCACTGAAGACTGTCTCTAGTGTTGTGTTAGATGAGGCTGATGAGATGCTTAATATGGGTTTTACAGAGAGCATCAACGAGATTTTAGCTGAAGTACCTAAGGAGCGAAATATGCTTTTATTCTCAGCTACAATGAGCCAGGAGATAGCTACTATTGCTAAAACTTACTTGAATAGTCCTAAAGAGATTACGATTGGACGAAAAAATGAGTCTACTGCTATGGTAGAGCACATAGCCTATACTGTACAAGCTAAAGACAAGTATGCTACACTGAAACGTATAGCCGACTATCATCCCGACATATACAGTATTGTTTTCTGTCGTACCCGAAAGGAAACCCAGGAAATTGCTGAGAAATTGATAAGAGATGGATACGATGCCGATTGTTTACACGGTGATCTGTCTCAAGCTCAAAGAGATGCTGTGATGCAGAAGTTCAGATTGAAACATCTACAACTCTTAGTGGCAACCGATGTGGCTGCACGAGGTTTAGATGTGGATCATTTAACGCACATCATAAACTATAGTCTTCCCGAGGATACGGAGAGTTATACGCACAGAAGTGGACGTACAGGAAGAGCCGGAAGAACAGGTGTCTCTATTGCAATTTGTAATTTAAGAGAAAAAGGTAAACTTCGCAACATAGAACGAATCATAGGTAAAAAGTTTAAACACGAAACAGTACCTACAGGTACTGCCATTTGTGAAAAACAATTACTCTATGCCATTGATAACATTCAACACGTAGATGTTAATCACGAGCAAATTCAAAACATCATTCCTTTAGCCTACGAAATGCTGCAAGATTTAAGTAAAGAAGAGCTTATACAGCGCATAATTTATATGAAATTCAATACTCTTTTGGATTACTATGAAGGTAACGATGTCATTGAAACTGCAATTGATGGTAGAGGAGGAAGAGAGGAGTCATCGTCTAGAAACAGACAAAAAGGTCATGCACCGGAAGCAGGGTACAAGCGTATCTTTATCAGCTTGGGACGTAACGACCAGTTTGCTCCAGCTTCGTTGTTGGATCTAATCAATAACAATGCTCGAAAACGTATTAACTTAGGTCGTATAGACATTATGCGTAATTTCTCTTTCTTTGAAGTAGAAGAGGGGGAAGCGGCTTTTGTGGTAGATTTGTTAAATAATAAACGTTGGAAAAGCAACAAAATAACAGTTGAGTTCGCTGATAGTAAAGGAGAGACTGTGCCAGCCAAGAAACGCAAACCTAGTCGTTCAGCCAGAGGATACACCTCTGCGAGAGGACCAAAGAGAAATAAAGGTGATCGCTGGAAAAAGAATTTTGATTAATAAATTAAAGTCTAGTTTTTAATCAAACAATAAAGGGTTGAACAAAATAAATGTTCAACCCTTTATTATTTGATAAGCGACAACCTATCGGTTTAGCTCCTTTAGCAAGTAAATCATAGTTGGGAAGTGATCGCTGTATCCATTGATGAACGTATTTCCTGAGAAAGTTCGCAAGGGATACCCCTTTTTCTTTCCCTCTTTTTGTAGTAGGAAATCGCGATTAAACACTTCAGCTTTCCAGAACTTTAAGGTACTATAATCTTTTCCCAATAAAGCATGTGAAACGATGATCTGATCAAATAAGTTCCACTTGTCTTGATAGGCCAAAGAGCCAATTCCTTTGTCGTGTAGTTGCCACATCGTATTAAACCAACCTTGCGGCTCCACATCTTTCTGATTGCGTTTTGCATTTAGAATAACACGTGTACTTCTATCTGCAGGATCATCATTTAAGTCGCCCATCAGAACAATTTTAGCTGCCGGGTCAATCTGATACAAGGAGTCGGCAATATGATTTGCCAAACTGGCTGCTACTTCACGATTGTCAGAACCTTTGCCTCCATAACGAGAAGGCCAGTGACACACAATGATGTGAATAGGTTCACCAGCCAAAATACCACTAACCACTAACTGGTCACGTGTTCTCATATTTGGTTTATCTGGGTGGCGATATACGTGACTGTTTGTGTTGGTTAATTGAAATAAACTGGGGTTGTAAATTAACCCTACATCAATACCTCTCCAGTCGGGAGAATCATAATGTACTACCTGATAATTTCGGTTAGCTATTTGTTTGTTCTTAACCAAGTCCTCCATCACCACACGGTTTTCTATCTCCGAAAGCCCAATAACAGCAGCCCCAACAGGAGTAACCTCTTTTCCTAATTTCTCTATGACATAAGCAATATTGTCTTGTTTCTTTTGATACTTCTCAGGTGTCCAAGCATAGGAACCTCCCGGAGTATATTCATCATCTCCCGGATTATCCGGGTCATCCTCTGTATCAAATAAGTTCTCCACATTATAGAAAGCAACACAATAAGCTCCATATTGTTTTTGTGCTTGAATAGCCCCTCCTACAAGGAATAAGGCAATCAAGATTGGTACAATTCTTTTCATACTCATTCAGGTTTTCTGAAAAGTTAATATAGTGAGTAGAAAACTACTCACTATATTAACTTTTCACATTATTTCTTTTCAGCAATTCTAATGTCGTCTAAACGAATGCCTGCTTTGTTCTTTTCTCCTTCAACGGAGAACTCTAGTTGCAAACTCTTTGTAGCCGGAATGTTTTCTAGAGTAAAATCACTAAAGGCATTTGCGTCTAAAGCAGGTGTACTAGGTAAATCCTTAACCTCACCATTAATAGTGACCTTAATGGCACTTAAATCTTGTTCTCCATTTGCAGCTAACTTAAAGGTTAATATCATATTTTTTCCTGCTGAAGTATCTACATTCTTTATTTTGAAGGAGTTGGTGTGAGTTGCACCAAACCAAATGTGTCCATCAATTTTGCTGGTATTTCTTAACATGCCACTCTGGTAACTCACTTCATATTCAATGGGAGCTTTTGCTCCATCTGCATACTGCTTGTATTCAGCTGCAAAGTCTTTTATTTGTGTAGATGGATTACTTGGAGCTAATTTAGTAAATCCTTCGTAGAATAAATCTGCTCCTGGTGTTGGATCTGGGTCTGGATCAGGATCTACTGTACCACCTCCCGGTTTCTCTGGGGTAATAATAATAGATTCATCTTTCTTTTGAATAACAATGTCATCCAAACGCATTCCTTTGTCATTGGCTGTTGTAGATTTAAACTCAATGGTTAAGTTTTCCTTAGCCGGTATATCTTTCAGTGATATTGTTTTGAAGTTATTATTGTCTCCTGCTTCTTTTGAAACCGGAATACTCTCTATTTGTCTCTCTATTCCATCCACAACAATCGTAATTACATTCAGGTCAGTAGAAGCACCGTCGTCGTATAGATTAGCTGCAAGTTTGTAAGAAAGAACAAGATCTTGTCCTCCTGCAGTATTTATTCCTTCAATTTTTAAGGAAGCTGTACTATTGGCAGGTAACCAAACGTGGTTGTTACCTCCTAATACACGTACGTCTGCTCTACCTGATTCGTCACTGTAAGTCACGTTTTTAACATCATACCCTTTATATTCAGCAATCTTAGGTCTAGCTCCTGCATCCTCTGTACCAAAAGTCTCTTTGTAAAATGCATCAGTCGGTTCGGGTTCAGGTGTGGGTGTGTCTCCTCCAAAATTAATGATGTCAGTTTCATATTCACGGATAGCAAGCTGCCAGTTTCCATTGAAGCGTCCTAATACACCTTGCACATCTCCATATCCTTCCGGAAGGGTTTTGTTCGCAAAGTTTGCATAGCTACTGGTGCGAACCATAATGCTGTTTCCTTTAGCATCTTTAATGTACTCTTCACCATAATTTTCTTCGGGAGCAAAGGTTTTCTTTCCTCCATTTTGGAAATAGACTCCATTGATACGCACAAAGGAATTTACATCACTATCCGTTAGTTTATCCATTGTTTTAACAATAGGTTCCACTTTGTGTGTAGGCCAACCATTGGGGAAAAGATGATTTTCAATAGCTATTGCCCAAGGAATTCGGTTAGCTTGTGTTCCTTTATAAGCAATTTGAAACTCTCCTCCATACTTAACCATATAAAGCCCGTGTAGCTCAATAAAAACCTCTTGTCCCACTCCAAACATTGTGTACATGGAGTTTTGATCTAAACCTAGATTTATACCTCCGGTTTCATCGGCCACGTAAATCTGCTTAAAGATGTTCCCTGACTTATCATTAGCTGTAACTTTCACTTGTAGTACATAATCAAACTCAATCTCTTGTACATCAGCTCCATTAGCATATTTTTCTTTCAGTTCTGCTACGGTAATATTCGCTTTGCCCTCGTATTTGGGTTCATTTAATGGGGGTGCCTCAAAACTACGGGTACAAGAGAGAAAAGCCAGCGAAGCAATGAGTAGCATTACTATTTTATTTAATGTTTTCATATAGCGTATATCTTTTGATTTTTTCATTT
>CAZOVL010000058.1:0-17133 GCA_964583185.1 uncultured Bacteroides sp.
AAAGCAATAAACTTCCATTTGATGCTCTTGTGATATTCATTTCTCTTCCTCTATCACCGTCTTGCATTTTTGTAATGATACGATTTCCATAGGCTGCTGCCATCCAGACTCTTCCCACCGGTTTTTCTGCTGTGCCACCTGTAGGCCCCGCCACACCAGTGGTTGCAATGGCACAATCGGTACTCAAGGCTTGCATTACCCCCTTTACCATTGCAACTGCTGTTTCTTCACTTACAGCACCATACGATTCCAATAGCTCCGGAGAGACATTTAACAAATTAATTTTCACCTCATTGCTATAAGCAACTACACTCCCTTTATAAAATGCCGAACTACCCGGAATAGCGGTGATTAATGTAGCCACTTTACCTCCTGTACAACTTTCTGCTGTACTCAAGGTCAAACCTTTCTTTTTAAGAAGGGTACCCACCACATATTCAACGGAACGATCTTCTTCAATAAGGATATCATCTTTCAAAAGAGACTCCAACTTTTTCTTGCTTTCACCTAATAATTGCTGAAGATGTGATAATTCTTTTCCTCTGGCAGTAATGCGTAACCGAATCAATCCCAACTTGGGTAAATAGGCTAAGCTTAACTCCTCAGGCAAAAGGTCTTCAAACTCAGAAAGTTCTTCAGCGAGTATGGCCTCCGGTCTATTTTTCACTAAGAATGTTTGATGTAAAATCAAATCGGTGTGAAACTTCTCTTTTAACCGAGGTAATATTTCTTCCCGCATTACAATTTTCATCTCTTCAGGTACTCCCGGCATAGATACAACCACCTTATTTTCTTTTTCAAACCAACTAATAGAAGCACTACCTACTCTATTGTTAATTACGGTACAATCTTTAGGAACCAAAGCTTGGTTTTTATTCAACTGATTCAAGGGAATACGATGTGAAAGCACCCTTTTTACATTTTCATAAACCTCCGGACTAAAGATTAACTCGGTATTGAAATAGCGACATAATGTTTGTTTGGTTATATCATCTTTGGTTGGGCCTAATCCTCCTGTAATCAAAATTACATCAGCCCGACGCATAGCCTCATCTAAGGCATCTAGTATTTCTTTTTCCCTATCACGAATGGAGGTAATTTGTATTACTTCTATACCTTGTTTATTTAATTGACGACCAATCCAATGGGAATTAGTATCTACCACCTGCCCAATGAGCAATTCATCTCCAATGGTAATGATTTCAGCAAACATATTTCCTGTTTATTATTTCACCTGAACTCTTGAATAAGCAGGTACATCAATGGAACTAAAGTCTTTATCCAAGTATTTATAATAACCCGTAATGGCAATCATCGCTGCATTATCGGTGGTATAACTAAACTTAGGAATATAGATTGTCCAATTGTATTTCTCTGCATACTCTCTAAAAGCATTTCTTAAACCGGTATTTGCAGATACCCCTCCAGCTACAGCAATATGTTTGATGCGATGTGCTTTAGCTGCCTTATAAAGCTTCTTCATTAGAATATCTACTACAGTTGCTTCCAGTGAAGCCGCTAAATCTTCTTTGTTCTTTTCAATGAAGTCCGGATCATCTTTTAACCAATCTCTTAATGAATAAAGAAAAGAGGTTTTTAACCCACTGAAACTATAATCATATGCCGGAATATTCGGTTTGTTAAAAGAGTACGCTTTAGGATTTCCTTTACGTGCCAATTTATCAATAATAGGCCCCCCGGGATATCCCAACCCCATAACAGTGGAACATTTATCAATAGCTTCTCCAGCCGCATCATCAATGGTCTGTCCAACAATCTCCATCTTATTATAAGCACTTACTTTAATAATTTGAGAGTTTCCTCCGGATACCAACAGACAAAGGAAAGGTAAATGAGGCTCATTGTATTCTTCGCCTTCAGAACGAATGAAGTGAGCCATTACGTGACCTTGTAGATGATTAACATCTATCATAGGAATATTTAACGAGCGAGCCAACCCTTTTGCAAAAGAGACACCGACCAATAAAGAGCCCATTAAACCAGGACCACGCGTAAAAGCAATGGCACTTAACTCTTCTTTGTTTACACCTGCTCGTTTAAGGGCTTCGTGTACTACAGGAACAATATTTTGTTGATGAGCACGCGAGGCCAATTCAGGAACTACTCCGCCATAGGCTTCGTGCACAGCCTGACTGGCGATGACATTGGATAACAAATAACCATCTTTTATTACTGCGGCAGATGTATCATCACAAGATGATTCAATTCCTAATATAATAACACTCATAATCCTTAACTATCGTTTAAAACAATGCAAAAGTAAGCATAAATGTGTGATTCGTTGAGTTATATTTTATATTTTTGTTATTATAACAGCTAGAGACACTTACTATAAAAAAAATAAAATACATAGTTCGCACCCTAGTGGGGCTCATTATTGGACTGCAGCTAACTTTATTATTACTCTTGAATCTCCCTTATATTCAAGAAAAAAGTTCGCAATGGGCATCCAAAGAGCTCTCCATCCTTTTTAACAGCGATGTTAAAATAGGACACATCAATATGGGGTGGCTTAATCGAATTGTTTTAGACGATGTTCTTATAAAAGACCAATCGGGTGAGACACTGGCCTCAATAGCTCGTTTAACAGCCAAATTTGAAATTCTTCCTTTATTTAAGAAACGAATATCTATCCGTACAGTACAACTGTTTAGTTTCGATTTCAATTTATCCAAGGAAACACCTAATGCTGCTCCCAACTTTCAATTCATCATTGATGCTTTAAAATCGGATAAACCTTCTACGGGTAGTTCCATTGATTTACGCATTAACGCAATTCTTATACGCAGAGGAAACCTGACATATACGGTTCATTCTGAACCACAAACACCTGAACACTTTAATGCTAGCCACGTACGTATAGAAAATATTTTAGCAAATATCTCTTTGAAAGCGTTAACCACAGATTCTGTAAATGCACACATCAAACGGTTAAGTTTAAAAGAACAAGGTGGTTTTGAACTTAAAAAACTGGGACTTAAAGTCACAGGAAATCATCAAGGCATGCACATTGAAGATTTTGAAGTACTACTTCCCGAATCTAAATTTGAACTTGAAACAATAGAGCTCAACTACGACAGTTTGGCTGCCTTCAAAAACCCGGGCAATGAAGTGGAATTTTCCATACAAACGCGGCCCTCACACATCACTCTAAAAGATTTGGAAAGCTTTACGCCTGCACTAAAGAACTTCAAAGAGAGATTAAACTTATCTTTTGCTGCCCATGGAACTCTAAATAACTTTGAGGTTCCCTTTGTAAAAATAAGTTCTACTTCAAACTTTTCTTTTGAAGGGAAAGCCTCCATTCAAGATTTACTAATTCCCAATGAAGCTTTTTTTTATGTAGAGCTTCCTGTGGTTTCTGCCAATCAAGAAGGACTTTCTTTCATAGCCAGAAATTTTATTCCTAACTCAAAGGAATCTTCCCGATTGGTACAAAGTCTTGATTTCTTAATGTTTCAAGGAACACTCTCCGGCTACATTAACGACTTGGTTGCATATGGCAAATGCAGTAGCGGGTTGGGAGATTTGGATGTGGATATGAAGATTGGACGTAATTTCCAAAAAGAACTCATTACTTATTCCGGCGGAATAAAAACAGATTTATTTAACCTGGGAGAGTTGGTTAACAATAAAAACCTGGGAGATATTGTTTTTAATTTTGAAGTGAACGGACAGAAAAGTGCAAAACTTCTTTATCCTGAAGTCTTTATGAAGGGAGTAATTGATTCCATTACATATAACAAATATACCTATGAAAACATCACAATAGATGGAGAATACAAAAGAGGGGGATTTGATGGAAGCATAATGTTAGACGACCCGAATGGCTACTTTGCTTTACTTGGCAGTTTTAATGTGGCAGAAAAAACACCTTCATTTAATTTCAATGCAACCTTTAATGGAATTCGCCCTCAAGCGTTACACTTAACAGACAAGGAGAAAGAAAGCGAATGGTCAATGGAAGTTAATGCTAATTTCACCGGAGGAGCCATAGACCAAATGAATGGAGAAATAAATATTGAAAACTTACGATTGGTTACAGCAGATGAAATACATAAAATGAAGCATTTTAATGTTTCTGCCATTCATACTGAAGAATATAATCAGCTTATTATTGATTCTGAATTTTTAAAAGGGAAAATAGAGGGGAAATACTCTTATAAAACCCTATCTCAAAGCATCCAAAAGCTATTATACAGCTATCTCCCTGCTTTATCTACCTTTAATCCCGATAAAAAACAGTCAATATCGAATCAATTCACCTTTAATCTTGATCTATACAACACAGACATACTAAATGATTTTTTCGATATTCCTTTGCAGGTATACACCCACTCTTCTTTAGAAGGACAATGGGATGATGAAACCGGAAAGTATGTAATGAGAGGATACTTCCCTAAAGCACAATACAACAACACACGCATTGAATCGGGCGTATTCCTTTTTAATAACTACGCTGACGAACTTCAGAGCACCTTACGCTTTAACCATCAGCGAAGAAACTCGGCGGTTACACTTTCTCTTAACCTGGAAGCCAAAGACAACCAAATTCACTCTAAATTTAACTGGGGGAATAGTGGAGAACACACCTATAGTGGAAGCATCAAGGGAACAACAACGTTCAATAAAGAGAAAGAAGAGTCTTTAAAAACTACACTCGAAATAGAAAAGACGCAGGTAATTTTAAACGATTCGACTTGGGTTGTTCATCCTTCAACCATACAATTTAATGATAATGAAATCAAGGTAGACAAATTCGCTTTTACCCACTTAGATCAATATTTACACATCAATGGTAAAGTATCCTCTCTGCCCGAAGACACTTTACAAATAGATTTAAACGACATAAACATAGGGTATATTTTTGATATGGTAAACATCAAAGAGACAGTTGATTTTAACGGCAATGCAACCGGGAAAGCAATAGCCTCTCATCTTTTTGATAACCCGATATTAGAAACAAAATTACATATCAAAGATTTCACCTTTAATGATATCCGTTTAGGTAATATGGACATTAGTGGTGAGTGGGATCAAAAAGAAGAAGGGATACGCCTTAATGCAGATATACAGGAAGAGGAGATTGCCCGTACACAGATTAGTGGATACATCTATCCAACTGCCCCTAAGAGTGGTTTACACTTAATGATTGATGCCAACAATATAAATATTGGATTCATTGAATTCTATGCTAAAGATATTATGGGGCTGAAAGGTAGAGCTTCCGGACAATTTGATTTTTATGGACCATTTAGTGCGTTAAATATTGAAGCAAAACCTTATGTTGAAGGCGATTTAAGCATACACGTTCTCAACACTTCGTTCTTGGTTAAGGATACATTGGAAATGACACCTAATGGTATAAACTTTAATAAAATAGACATTACCGATGTTCATGGCAATCCGGGAGAGGTCAATGGCAAATTATACTATCAACACTTCAGAGATTTATCTTACGACTTTAATGTTACCTCGAACAATATGATGGTAATGAACACCTATGAAAGTAAAGATATGCCTTTTTACGGACGTATTTATGCTTCCGGAAACACACATATTTATGGAGGAGGAGATAAGGGTGTGAACATTAATGTGGGAATGACAACTAACAAAAACACCAACTTCACCTACTCTTTGGGTACCGTTGCTTCAGCCACAAGTCGTGAGTTTATTCAATTCAACGACGTAACGCCCCAACGAATTCCTGTAGATTCCTTGGATATATACACTTATAAAGAAGATAAAGAGGAGGAATTAGAATCAACAGCCGATATCTTTTTAAATTTACAGATGGATATTACTCCGGACGCCCAGATAAAGATACTTATTGATCCTGTAGCTGACGACTACTTGAGTGGCAGAGGTAGTGGAAACATACGTACCGAGTTTTATAACAAAGGAGACGTCAAACTATTTGGAAACTACCGCATTCAACAAGGCATTTATAAGTTTAGCATTCAAGAAATTATTCGAAAAAACTTTGTCATTCACGAAGGTGGAACAATAAACTTCAATGGTGATCCATTAAATGCTATGGTAAATGTTCAGGCGGCTCATACAGTGAATTCAGTTTCATTAAACGATTTAATACCTAACGCACAAAGCTTAGTTGGACAAAACTACATCAAGGTAAACTGCGTAATGCACCTTATGGGGTCTCTCTATCACCCCAATTTTAAGCTAGACTTGGAGCTACCCAACGAACAAAGTGAAGTGGAAACCATTGTTCGAAATTACATCAATACAGAAGAGGAAATGAATCTCCAGTTTCTCTATCTTTTGAGTATTGGAAAGTTTTACACGCAAGACCGAATGGATAACTCACAAAACTCTGATGTAATGTCTTCTGTGCTATCTTCTACCCTTTCCGGACAGCTCAACAATATGCTCTCTCACATTGTAGACAATAGTAATTGGAGCATTGGAACCAACTTAAGTACCGGCACAAAAGGTTGGACTGAAGTAGAAGTGGAAGGGGTTCTCTCAGGACAACTACTAAACAACCGACTTCTTATTAATGGTAATTTTGGTTATCGTGACAATCCGATGACCAACACTAACTTTATTGGAGACTTTGAGGCGGAATGGCTCGTTAATCGTTCCGGAGAAATCAGACTACGAGCATATAATAAAACAAACGATCAATATTACATACGCAGTAACTACAATACACAAGGTATAGGTATTATTTTTAGAAAAGACTTCAACAGATGGAGCGATCTATTTTTCTGGCGACTTAGAAAGAACAAAAAAGCAAAGAAAGAAGAGAAAGTACTAGAGACTGAAGAAATGGAAAACTCAGTACCTGTTAGCAATGAATAAAATCACCAGAAAAACATCTTTATAAATAGCGTTTCAAGGTACTTCCTTTTCCTGTTCACCCACCCTTCTCTCAAGGCTTGTATCCGGGTTGTTTATCGGTCTAGGACCGAAGGCCTGTCGGTCTAGGACTGAAGGGTGCTCGGTCTAGGACCGAAGGGCATTGGGTCTTAGACCTACTAAATTTAATTTTATGAATGCCCTCGTTTTCTATAGCTCTATTGACAGAGAGAAAGATGTCAAAAAGAATCAGTTTCAGTGGAATAGAGTTAATTACAATCCAAGCACATTTCGCAAAACACTCCACAACACAACTACAATAAAATATCCTACGATGAGCTTCTTGGAATTTACTTTCAGATAAAAAGCACTTTTTGTTTTACGGACCAATTCTGTATAAATCAACAATACAACCAACGGAATGCTCAAGACTAAAAGCATATTTTCCTTGAAGGCAGCCCCTACATTAAAATGCAAAAGGTGATAAATAGCCCGTTGAGATCCACATCCCGGACATTTGTATCCTGTTAATAATAAGAATACGCATTTTGGAAAAGCTATATTCTTAGAAGGATCATAAAAATAATATACAGCTACTAAAAAAAGAAGTAGAAGAAACAGAAGAGTGAATAGAATAATTTTTCTCTTATTCATAGATTAATACTTCTCATAGCCTGTTTAGACCATACACAAAAAATGTAATGAAGTAAAACAACATTGAAAGAATGAACACAATTAAACCCACAACAAAACCAATAGAGACCCATTGTTTTGTTTTTTTAGAATAGAATTGAGCTAAATCTGTTTTTCCCTGTTCATTCATTGATTGCACTTTTATTGCGTGAACTAATGCAACTATACCAAAAGGCAAACAACAAAAAACGATGATAAGAATAGATTCTACAAACCAAGTTTTTACAGGCATAGGAAAAGAAGAAGAGGAAGAAGACTCTTTGTTTATTTCCTCCTTATCAAAAGAGCTATCTAATAAAGGTCGTAATTCTTCTATCTCATCCAAGCTTTTCCATCCGGAACCTTCACTCCAGACCAAAGTATTAGCTGTTAAGGAGAGTTTCTCTAGCTCTTCATAAGTATAAGGACCTTGTCGTTCTCCTTTTTTAGATAAAAAATACAACTTATTTTGAGTCTCCATATCACTCAGTAATTCAAAAAGCCATTACAGTATACGACCAGTCTAGCTCTTCTTTTATCCCGGCAAAAACACCCAAGAGAAGTAATAAAATCCAAAGAATGGAAAATACCAGACCAATGAAAAAACTTATCAATGTCCACACTCTAGCTTGTGCCGAATATTTATAAGCTAACTCTAAGCGATTCAAGGAAATCATATCTCTCACTTGGACTGCATAAATCAATCCTACTACCCCTACAGGCATACAACATAAAATAGTAGCCAAAATAGATTCTACCAACCAAGTCTTAGGAGGTAGAATGGCTTCTTTTCTTTCCTCCTTTTCTTTTATAGGCTTCTCTTTTCTAGGTAAAAACGGAGCGAGTTCAGCATACTCTTCTGCATAATACCAAGTCCCTTTCTCTTCAGTCCACACTAGTGTTTTTGCAGTAAGTGGGAAACGTTTAAAATCCTCAAGATAATAAGGTCCTTCTTTTTCTCCTTCTATTAAAAGATAGTATATGTTTGAAACCTCTTCCATAATCGTAAATTTTTACAACAAGATAATATAAAGTATCTAAACAAAAAAAGAGAAAGATTAAAATCTTTCTCTTTTCTATTATAAAACCCAACAAATTCTAATAGGAGCGGGCAAAAACAACTCTACAAACTGAAGGCTTACCTGTAACCATACATTTTCCCGGTGTTTTGTCTCCATCTAAAGGAATACAACGAATTGTTGCTTTCGTTTCCTCTTTAACTTTCTCTTCTGTTTCCGGAGTTCCATCCCAATGAGCCAAAACAAAACCACCTTTTTCAATCACCTCTTTAAATTCTTCATAAGAATCAACAGTATATGTTTTCTCTGCTCTAAGCTTCAAAGCTTTTTGGAAAATATTCTCCTGCATATCAGCCAACAACCCTTTTACTTGTTGTACTATACCCTCTAAAGGAGCCGTAGTTTTTTCCAATGTATCTCTACGCATTACCTCAATGGTTCCATTTTCTAAATCACGAGCACCTAACACCAAACGTACAGGTACCCCTTTCAACTCATAATCGGCAAATTTAAATCCGGGACGTTTATTATCCGCATCGTCATATTTAACAGAGATACCTAAGCCTTTTAATTCAGCCATCATTTGATCTACCTTTTCATCAATGGCTGCTTTTTGCTCTTCATTTCTGTATATAGGTACAATAACCACTTGAATTGGAGCCAAAGCAGGAGGTAAAACCAAGCCATTATCATCTGAGTGAGTCATAATTAAAGCTCCCATTAAACGTGTAGATACTCCCCACGAGGTAGCCCAAACATACTCCATTTCATTGTTTTTATTTACAAACTGAACGTCAAAAGCTTTAGCAAAATTTTGCCCCAAGAAGTGAGAGGTTCCACTCTGTAAAGCCTTTCCATCTTGCATCATAGCCTCAATGGTGTAAGTATCAATAGCTCCTGCAAATCGTTCACTTGCGGTCTTAACCCCTTTAACTACCGGTACTGCCATATATTTCTCAGCAAACTCACCATAAACGTGTAACATTTTCAGTGTTTCTTCTTCTGCTTCTTCACGTGTAGCATGTGCAGTGTGACCTTCTTGCCATAAAAATTCTGCCGTACGTAAAAATAAACGGGTACGCATTTCCCAACGAAACACATTGGCCCATTGATTACATAAAATAGGAAGATCACGATATGATTGAATCCAGTTTCTATAAGTATTCCATATTATGGTTTCTGAAGTAGGTCGAATAATTAATTCTTCTTCCAATTTAGCAGCAGGGTCAACAACAACACCTGAACCATCTTCAGCGTTCTTCAAACGGTAGTGTGTAACCACAGCACACTCTTTGGCAAATCCTTCAACATGTTCTGCTTCACGACTTAAAAACGATTTAGGAATAAGTAACGGAAAGTAAGCATTTACGTGTCCTGTTTCTTTAAACATATCATCCAGTTGACGTTGCATTTTTTCCCAAATTGCGTAACCATAAGGCTTAATAACCATACAACCCCTTACAGCAGAAGGTTCAGCCAAATCAGCCTTAATCACTAAATCATTATACCATTGCGAATAATTATCACTTCGCTTAGTCAGATCTTTTAATTCTTTTGCCATTCTATTTTTATTCTAATTGATATCTATCTTAAAGGAGTGACAAAAATACAAATAAATAAGTATATCAAGGGTTTATCTATTAAGAAAATCTCTCCTCTGTCTTTTTGCTTTTCGGTTTCAATAGGAAAGAACGACATCTTTCATATAAAAGCTCATTGATTTTCCTCAATAAGTTACTCACAATAATCCCATTCTTAAAAAGAGATTAGTTGTAAACAACTTCCTTTTATCAACTTATTATTTTATCTTTAGCCTATAAGAATCAATGATTTACAATTGTAAAAGACAGAAAGGAATGATGAAAAGAAAGCTACTTACAATATCTATATTACTATACACTTTTTTCTCCATGGCACAAACAAAAGTTATTGCACACAGAGGTTACTGGAACACAAAAGGTTCTGCACAAAACAGTATTACAGCTCTATTAAAAGCTGATTCTTTAGGAATATATGGCTCTGAATTTGATGTCAGAGTAAGTAAAGATAGCGTACTTATCATCAATCACGACTCGGATTTATGGGGATATAACATAGCCAAGAGTGATGCTAAAACATTAACCACCATTCAGCTAAAAAACAAAGAGACAATGCCGACTTTGACAGACTATTTTGAAGCTGCACGTCCCCTTTCCATTCAGCTTATTTTAGAACTAAAAAATTTAGCATCTCCCGAAATTGAAACTTATGCTGTAGCCCAAATTATTAAACAAATCGAAGAATACGGATATAAAAATCGAGTGGAGTTTATCAGCTTTTCGCTACATGCTGTAAAAGAGATGATAAAGCAGGCACCCCACATTCCTACCTACTATTTAGGAGGAGAGTTATCGCCTAAAGAACTCAAAGAGTTAGGTTGTACCGGTTTGGATTATCATTTCAGTGTTTTTAAGAAAAATCCGCAATGGATTTCTGAAAGCCATCAATTAGGACTAAAGGTTAATTGTTGGACTGTAAATAAAGAAGCAGAAATGAAAAAACTCATTCATCAAGGCGTTGATTTCATCACGACAGATGAACCTCAATTGCTTCGTGATTTATTAAAAAACACGCTCAAATAAGAAAATAAACCTTTACCTTTGGTTGTTCAATAAAAAAAAGAAAAACAGTATGATGCATAATTGGTTTGAATGTAAAGTTCGTTATGAGAAACTAATGGAAAACGGAGTAACAGCAAAGGTGAATGAACCCTATTTAGTAGATGCTTTGAGTTTCACTGAAGCTGAAGCCAGAATTATAGAGGAAATGCAACCCTATATATCTGGAGAGTTTACTGTTTCAGACATAAAGCGAGCAAAATATAGTGAGTTATTCACAAGTACTTTAGACAGTGACGACAAATGGTACAAATGTAAATTACTATTTATAACTTTAGATGATAAGAATGGAAAAGAGAAAAAATCATCTACTTTAATTTTAGTACAAGCAGGTAACTTAAGAAAAGCAGTAGATAATTTGGATGAGAATATGAAAGGTACTCTATCTGATTATGAAATTGCTTCTGTCATTGAGACAGCCATTGTTGATATATTTCCTTTTGAAGCAGATAAGACAACAAATAGTCCTGAAGAATAATATTATCACATAAGAACCAGATAAATGAGCATTGCCAGTCAACTAAATGAAATAAAAAAACAACTTCCAGCTTCTGTTAAACTTGTGGCTGTATCTAAATTCCATTCTCCTCAAGCTGTACTAAAAGCATACAACGAGGGGCAACGCATTTTTGGAGAAAGCAGGGTTCAGGAGTTATTAGAGAAGAAAGATCATTTACCCAAAGATATTCAATGGCATTTTATTGGTCACTTACAGCGTAATAAAGTAAAAGACATAGTCCCCTTCATCACTTTAATTCAAGGGGTAGACTCCACCAGACTTCTTCGTGAAATTAACAAACGGGGTGCTGAGATTGATAAAAAAGTGCATTGTTTACTTCAGATTCACATAGCAGAAGAGAGCTCTAAATTTGGATTTAGTTTTGAAGAATGCAGAGAGTTGCTTAAAAGTGATGAATGGCATTCCTTTACCCATATCCAAATAGAGGGAGTTATGGGAATGGCAACCTATACAGAGAACAAAGAACAAGTAAAAAAGGAGTTCCAAGCATTAAGTAACTTCTTTCAGGAGATAAAGAATGATTTTTTTGCTAATGATACTCTTTTTACTGAAATATCTATGGGAATGTCTGATGATTATGAGATAGCTATTGCAGAAGGCAGTACTTTAATTCGTATAGGTACTGCTGTTTTCGGTGAGAGAGAATATTAAAGAATTACACAACGGATATTAACCAAGAAACAAAAGAATATTATGACCCAATTGAAGACAAATTTTGCCGGACTGGAACTAAAAAATCCAATAATTATTGGTAGTTCAGGGTTAACAGATAGTGCAGAGAAAAATGAACAGTTAGAAAAAGCCGGAGCAGGAGCTATTGTTTTGAAGTCACTTTTTGAAGAGCAAATTATGCTTGAATCTGCTAAGATGCAACAAGAAGGTTATTATACACATATGTCTAGAGATGTACAACGCTATTTGCGTCATCATCAACTGGCTGAATACCTGAAATTAATTGAAAACAGCAAAGCCAAATGTTCCATTCCAATTATTGCAAGTATTAATTGCTTTACAGATAATGAATGGGTGGATTTTGCCTCTGAAATAGAAAAGGCAGGAGCCGATGCTTTAGAGATTAATATTCTAGCTTATCAATCGGACTTAAAATATGAATTTGGTTCTTTTGAAAAACAACACATTAAAATACTTAAGCATATCAAGAAAACAGTGAATATTCCTATCATTATGAAATTAGGAAAAAACTTCACTAATCCTATCACATTAATAGATCAATTATATGCCAACGGTGCATCGGCTGTGGTGTTATTTAATAGATTCTATCAGCCCGATATCAACATAGAGAAACAAGTTCAAACGGTAGGACCTGTATTCAGCCATCACTCAGAATTAGCAGAATCGTTACGTTGGATTGGTATTGGATCAGCTAAGACACCTCGCATTGATTATGCGGCATCGGGTGGTGTACACAATCCGGAAGATGTGGTTAAAACAATTCTTGCCGGAGCTTCTGCTGTTGAGATTTGCAGTACTGTTTATAAGAACAAAAATGGAATCATTAAAGAAATGACAGATTTTATGTCACAATGGATGAGCAAAAATGGCTACGACAGAATTTATCAATACAAAGGAAAACTGAATGCAGAGGACGTAAAAGGCATAAATACTTTTGAACGAACTCAATTCTTGAAATATTACAACCATAGAAATTAATAGGTTGAACAGAATAAATAAGAAAAGCCAAACATCGAGTACGATGTTTGGCTTTTTTGTTGTCATAAAGTACAGGTTTCTTCTAAGATTATTGATTTTTCTTAATCATTAATACCTACTCTCAAGTTCATTCATTATTTAATTGCAAGATTTCATTCCTTTTTCTTGAGAATAAACTAAACCTTCTAATTTACCAATTATCTGTACGAAAAGGAGAAGCTAGTAATCCTTCTTTATTTATGAGATTAGCCTCTTCGGGATTATTGCTCCATGCATAACGTACTGCAACAGGGTTTAATATGTTTTTATTACTAACAATAACCTTATTTCCCTTTATTTCTGCTGTAGCCCACACAAACTGCCTATCCTCCCCAGCAATAGCAAAATGACGTAACTTTGCACCATTTTTAATTCTAAGTCCACCACCAACTTCAGAAAAAGAAAGAATAATCTTATTTCCTTCTATTTTCATCTTTTGGTATATAGGTCCTGAACTTATTATTCTTTCTCCAAAAACAAGGTCTCTTGCTCCTAAAAATACTCGATGTGCCATCTCTTTTTTATTTAAGGGATGAATATCGTTCCACTCACCTATGTCATATGTGACAGCTAAAGCCGTATGTGAGATTTCTTTAAATACGTTCAACTGTGCCTCTCTAATCCCTGCCCATCCACTAGCAGAAGGATTTGCTTGCTTAGCCATAAAATTAGGTAACTGAACTAATAAAAAAGGCATATCAGGCATTGAATATAAATCTCGCCAATTATTAATTAACGATGTAAGCAAAGAGAAATACTCTTCAGGACGTCCAGCATTACTTTCACCTTGATACCAAACAGCTGCTTTCACTTTATATTTATGTATAGGATATATCATCCCATTATATAAAGCTGATCCTACTGTTTTCATATTTGTAAGTCTTTCTCTAAACCTCATCATTTCATCCATATCACGCCCCACTTTGTATTTCCATTCTCCACCAAGGTCAACGAATACATTATCTCCTATAATATGATAAGGTTTATCTTTTATAAATCCTCCGGCTCCTCTATTATCCGTAAGCTTCAAAGCAATAGTATTAACTCCGGTATGTAAAATTCCAGCAGGTATATCATACTTTCTTGGAGGATATTCATAAGATGTAGATCCAACAAAAACTCCATTAACAAAAACCGAATCACTATTTACTAAAGTACCCATATACAACTTAGCATGTTTTCTATCCATTGAAATAGGAAGCTCAAAATTCTTTCTAAACCAAACATCTCCTTTAGCCTTAATACCAATTTCTCGCCAAGAACTAGGCATAAAAGCCGTTGTCCAATCAGAATCATCCAACACTTCGGCTTTCCAATCTTCAGCAACACCTTTATCCCTTTCTGCAAGTTGCAAACTATCTAATGCATTTTTGTCTAAAAGTAAACGAGGGAATTCCTTTAAATGCTCTTGACTAATCCAACTTTCTATATTTGAACCTCCTTTGCTTGAAACAAGCATTCCAACAGGCACTTTATATCTATCATATAAATCTTGTGCAAGAAAATAGGCCAACGAAGTCCAATTTAAGACCTCAGATGCTACCCCCGAATACCAGACTGCACTACCGGATATATTATCTTTTAACACAAAATCCTCTTGAGTTGGTATCTTACAATGACGAATATTGTGATTGTTTGACACATTAATTTCTGGAAACATATCTACCAGTCGAGCAATGGGAGTTTCTTGATTTGACTGTCCTGAACAAAGAAAAACATCTCCAATTAATATATCTCGTATTGTAATCTCATTTATTTCCATAATATAAGGGCCTCCTGCTTTTTGAGGTGGAATAACAACCTGCCATTTCCCTTCCTCATCTGGTTTCGCGTCATAGATTTGCCCCAAGAAACGCACTGTAACAACTTCTTTCTGATCTGCCCAACCCCATATGGTTAACTCTGTATCTCTCTGCAATACCATGCAGTCACTAATTAAGGATGGAATACGCACTTTTGCCAGTAATGGGTTTAGTGTTGAAAAGAATATAACTATCAACACTAGTGATAGTTTAAGAGCCTTTTTTTCCTTATTGTTTTCTAACATTCTATTTTTTTTGAATAACGAAAGATAATTCCAATTAAGATTATATGCGAAAAATTTAGAAGAAGATATCTTACATTCATTTATTAAACATCCAATAATCAAAAAACATTATGCGACCTGATTTATTTTTCCCTTTGAAAATGAAAAAGAGATCGTGTATCCCTGCTACTTTTGGTACATCTACAGAAACCAGTTCCCAGCGATCATCTCCACTAGTAAAAGGCACTTTTAATTCACCGAGTAATTGACCATTTTTCGACCCTAAACGAACTTCCATACTAATATCTGAATTGTGAGTTGATCCTAATCTCGCAGTAAATTTGGTTGCACCATTACGAAAGTCAACATCTTTAACTTTTATATAAGCATCATCTCTCATTGCATTAACAAATACACCTACTTCATGATTTTGATCTGCCTTTACACCTTCTGAAAAAGCAATAGTCTCCGCCTCGTTTTTTCTATAAGGATTTAATGTTTCAAATCCTTTATCTACGCCTTTACCCATATCCATTTTTACAACAGAACCATCTTTATTAAAGTGTAGTTCATCTACACATACCGATCGAGTAAATCCACCACCTCCAGGTAATGCTCCATTATGATAAAAAAGCCAAGTTTTACCTTTATAATCAACTATACCTGGATGATTAGTAAAACTTTTGCCTTGAGGAGACATAATGGTACCTCCATATTGCCATGGTCCTTCAGGGGTTTTAGCTGTTGAGTATCCCAAATGTTCTGGAATAGGGCCACCTCCCCAGAAAAGATAATATAGATCATTGCGCTTATATAACCATGGAGCTTCTTCATATAATGTTGGACGATTTTTAACATTTCCTTCACGCTTTCCAAAAGATTTTGGAACCATAGGTACTGGTGTTACCTCTCCACTATAAGAAATCATATCTTCATTAAGTTTTACATAAAAACAATCTGGATTACCCCAATAAAGATATGCCTGACCATCATCATCAACGAAAACAGTAGGATCAATATCTCCCCATCCACGACTTTGAACCAAATGCTTTCCTAATGGATCTATAAATGGACCATATGGGCTATCTGAAACAGCAACAGCAATCCCCTCTTTATTGTTTACATCAGTGATAGGAACATACATATAAAATTTCCCTGCCCGTTCAACACATTGAGGTGCCCAAGCATTTCTTCTCGCCCAAGCAAAATCTTTATAAGATAAAACGACCCCATGATCAGTCCAATTAACCATATCAGTTGTAGAGTAAAGTTTCCAATCATTCATAACAAACCAGGATGAGTTATCTTCATCATGGCTAGTATAAAGATATAGCTTATCTTGATACACCATTGGTGCTGGATCAGCAGTATACATTGTCTGTACAATTGGATTTTGAGCTTTAAGACTAAAAGAAATAATACAAAAGAATAGAAAATAAATAATCTGCTTCATTTTATTATATTTAAGAGTTTGTCAATATTGTTTTGAAAACAAGCACATAGTTTTCTTCTTAAAATACTATAAGTACAAATTTACTTACTAATCTTCAAATGAGCACATTACTTATATATCATAAGCAATCAGATATGTTTCACCAATACATATCTATGTATCATATTATTATATAAATGTTACATCGCTAATACATATGACGTAAAAGGCATAAATACTTTTGAACGAACTCA
>CAZOVL010000059.1:0-12898 GCA_964583185.1 uncultured Bacteroides sp.
TTTCATCAAAAACGCCTTCTAAAAAAGGATAGATTTCTTCATTTCCTGCACATAGTACATCGTCGAATACACCCCAAGATTGTGCCACTTTATAAGGACCTCCTGTACAACCCAAATTTGGATAGGTAGTTAGGGCTGCCAACATATGCCCGGGCAGGTCAACTTCCGGAATAATGGTGATGAAACGATCTTGAGCATATTGCACAATATCCTTAATCTCCTCTTGTGTATAATATCCGCCATAAGGCTGACCATCATACTCTCCACTATTCTTACCTATCACTGTTTGTTCTCTTTTAGAACCTATTTCTATAAGCTCAGGATATTTCTTTATCTCAACTCTCCATCCTTGATCATCGGTAAGATGCCAATGGAAGCGGTTGATGTTATGCATAGCCAACATGTCAATGTATATCTTAATGGAATCGGTAGAGAACATATGGCGACTTACATCCAAGTGCATTCCACGATAAGGGAATCGAGGAAAATCAGAGATTGTGACTGCAGGAAACTTTACTGAAGTTAATTTAGAATCAATAGGTAGAAATTTACGTAACGCTTGGATACCATAAAAAAGTCCGGCTTCTGATGCTCCGCTAATTGTAATTTTTTCTTCATCAACCACTAAATCATAAGCCTCTAAGTTGTCCGAGTGTTTATCCAAATTCAAGAATATTCCATTCGGGGTGTTTTCCGAGTGGTTTAGAGAAAGTTTTATTCCGGTACAATCAACGATGTAATCGCTCAAGAACGATGCAATCTGTTGCATATTATCACTCTTTTCGGAGAATATGATGGGCGTTTTACTATTCAATTCAAACCCCTCTCCTTCACTATAGCTTATATGTTGTATTTTAGGAACAATTTCATAAGAAGCTTTACCACTTCTTTCTCCACAACTGGAAAGTATAAATAACAAACATCCCATAAGAAGATACAATTTTGTGTTTTTCATAGTTCTACTCTCTTAAATATTTTTAGGTTAGTCCATTAAGACCCAATCAGCTAAACAAATATAGGATAAATAAAACAAAAATCATCCTTATTGTTCCAATCAAACTCATTAAGTTTATAACAGCTATAAAAACAGATAAAAATCCAGCCAATCTGAAGCAAAAAAAATAGTAGCTAAACAATAACGAGTAACTGAGAGGGAAACATAATATGAAAATAGTACACATCGCTCTTTGGGTAGATAATTTAGAGCAAATGAAAGATTTTTATCTTTCATATTTTGATGCAACGTGTAATAAAAAATACACTAACCCAACAAAAAAATTTACGTCCTATTTCATCTCCTTCAAAGAAGGAGGTTGCAGCATTGAATTGATGAATAAACCCGACATTTTAGCGAATAACGAAAGTAGAGGAAACAGGAAAGGATGGGCACATCTTGCCATTTCTGTAGGTAGTAAAGAAAAAGTAGATGAAATGACAGAGCTTTTTAGGCAAGACGGTTTTAGAATTGAAGGAGAACCAAGAATAACCGGTGATGGTTTCTATGAAAGTATTATATTAGACCCGGAAGGAAATTTCATTGAAATTACTGAATAATGATACTTTGTCTTTGTTATTTTTATTCCCCCTTCAGAAGTAGCACAACGAGGCTCTTAGTCGGTCTAGGACTGAACCCTCCTCGGTCTAGGACCGAAGGGCCTTCGGTCCTAGACCGAGCGACCTTATGACCTAGACCCTTTTATATGGCTTCCATTTTTTAAGTTTAAAAGAAAATATGTAAAACTGTTATAACTACAATTAAGATCTAATGAAGAAACAATTAACTACTTTATTAACGCTCTGCTGTATAATCTTTGCTAGTAGCAGCCTGGCACAGAAAAATCAATCGTTGGTCGATACACTATCCATCTATAGCTCTTCTATGGATGTTTTTATTAAGAATGTAGTCATCTTGCCCAACAGTTATGCAAAGACTCAAAAATCTTATCCGGTAGTTTATTTACTACACGGATACGGAGGTACCTACTCCACATGGATTAAAGGTGTTAAGCCCACACTACAAGAGGAAGCCAATAAATTAGATTTAATCATTGTTTGTCCCGACGGGAAAAACAGCTGGTATTGGGATAGTCCTATCAATCCTAAAGTTAGATTTGAAACTTATGTAAGTAAAGAACTTGTGGCATACATTGACTCAAACTTCCGCACACTGGCTAGTAATAAAAACCGAGCCATAACCGGATTCAGCATGGGTGGACACGGAGGATTGTGGCTAGGAATTAATCACCCTGATGTATTTGGGGCTTGTGGTTCTATGAGTGGTGGAGTTGACATTCGCCCATTTCCTAACAACTGGAATATGAAAAATCAACTAGGTAGCTACAATGAAAACAAAGAGGTATGGAACAAACACACTGTTATTAACCAATTGCATAAAATTAAACCGAACTCACTGGAAATTATTATTGATTGTGGCATTAATGATTTCTTTTTTGAAGTGAATGAAAACCTACATAAACAGTTACTTTATCTAAAGATTCCTCACGATTACATTACCCGTCCCGGGGCTCACACCGGCGAATACTGGCATAATGCCATTGACTATCAATTATTGTTTTTCAGAAAGTTTTTCAACAAGTATAAATAGCAGGTAAAATATTGATATAAAATGGAAAATAACGATAGCTTCCATTCTATCTTTGCACACAATTATTTTGACTTAATATAAAATCGCGTAAAATAGTTAAACAAAGTATATGAAAGCTATAGTAACCATTGGACTACTTGTTTGCTCCAACGTTTTTATGACCTTTGCTTGGTATGGCCACCTAAAATTTAAAGATATGGGGTGGCTAAGTAACATAGGAGTACCTCTTATCATTCTTATCAGTTGGGGAATTGCATTTTTTGAGTATTGCTTTCAGGTACCGGCCAATCGGATGGGTTACATAGAAAATGGAGGTTCTTTTAATCTCTGGCAACTCAAAGTACTTCAAGAAGTAATTACCTTAGTAGTATTTACGCTATTCACCACCTTCGTGTTTAAGAATGAAGCATTCAGATGGAATCATGTAATAGGTTTCTGCTTTCTTATATTAGCTGTCTATTTTATTTTTAAGAAATAAAAAGAATCACTTTTATATAAAAAACAGAGTGTTTGACTGAAAATCAAAACACTCTGTTTATCCATCTGTTACTTAGTTAAATAGCTAAAGGAATAACGAAAACCCCTGTCTATATGTAACCAAGCCTATCGTTCCACAATATATTTTCGTTCATTTTCAGAACCGTCGACTAGTTCTTCAATGAATGTCCGTTCTTTTTCCTTATATACTTCTTCATAATCTTTTGTATAATGTGCATTGGGAACAACATTCAAGTCGAAAGTAAGTTCTTTTTTCTCTCCCGACTGAAAGTTGGCATAGATAGTTACATAGTTTTTCACATATCCAATGTTTTTTCTGCTGTCATAGAGCACGTGAACATATCCCTTTCCTTTAACAGGAAGCACCTTAACGCTTGTCTTACTTGAAAGTTCACAACCACCAGAGACATGAATATCCGTTACAAAAAGAGGCTCATCCCCGGTATTTTTAATGGTATAGACAACCTCTAAAACTTGCCCAAATAGAATGGGTGAATAATGCCTTACAGGATCTACAACGGATATAGTTGTGCGCTTGTTTTCTACATTAAAACAAGAAGACAGACCCAAAAGAAGGAATGGCAAGAACAACATTATGATTCGGTTCAACTTGTTTGTTTTCATAACTTCTTTAGTTTATTATTAGTTCGTCAAAAGCCATAGTTACTCTTTTTCCTTTTTGTTTAATTACCTCAATAATTAGTTGTTTAACATCAGACACATCTAAATCTGCAGAGAGTTCAATCAATTTATCGTCCGGAGATATATCCTTTGGAGATAACTCGGCAGTTAATGCTCCATCTTTGTAAATCAATATTTTTTCTGGAGGAAGAATATTATGCCGTTTATCATTTAGAAATCGGAAGTGTATTTTTTCTCCCTTCTGTATCTCTTTATTGATCTGGATTCCAAGTTTAAACATATCAGCACTAACTATAAGCCACCCATAATGATAATTATGGATGTATCCCAATAACCCGTTTTGAATCACTTGAATATTGCGGTAGTCATCATCTAATTTAGTCATCACTTGCAATGAAGAACCAATCAAGAGATTCTTTATCGGTTTACTTAACCTTGTCTCTATGTCTGCAACAAAGTCATCGAGCAACCCGTTCTCTTCTTTATGAGTTTTCATATCCTCAAAACTGACATAACGCTTCAATCGCTCCAAATAGGTCATTGTCTCAGGAAACGGAATCAATTTGTGTTCATCTACAGTTCCCAATCCATACTCATTCGCTCCTTGAAACAGTGCCAATTGAATACGTGTAAAGGAGAGGGCCGTTTGTAGTTTTTTCAACTTATTCTTTTCCTCTTCCGCTGCTTTTAAAATATAATCTTCCAATCCGTCATAGAAAGCAACAAATTTATCCGGGTCTGCATAAACAATGCTATTACCAAAATCACCATACATTTCATATGGTTTGTTCATCTTTTGGGCACGTTGTTCCAGATATAAATAATAATCGGCAAGATACGTTCCTGAAATCGGATAAAAATGAGTCAGGTACTTCCTACAAAGAGTGTCAACCGGAACATCTACATTCATCATTAAAGCAGCTATAACATACGTTTTCACATCATCAAAGGGGGCATAATCGTATCCACTTCCGTTAAGAAACACACCTTCAATTCCTTGTTTTTTATAAAATCTCAATTGCTTTTGCAAAGAATATAAAATAGGCAAAGGGGTCATCCAGTCGTCAAAATTTGCGGCATAATCCCAGATGTATACCTTTGAAACTTTTTGCTGCCAAGCATCTTTCAAATTAATAAACCGAGTGGTAGCTTTTGAAGATTTCAGAGAGACTCCTTTAGGCAAGTCTATGGTACTGATAACTACACCGGTATTGCCAGGCCATACTTTTTTAGGAGGTGACTGAACAGTCAGATAAGCGGTCGTAAAAAATAAATGTTTGGGAAAGCATTGCGTAATTTTCATTATAAAGTTAGACAAAGCAGGCATTGTATTATGGGGTGTATTTCCAGCAGCAACACACTTTGGACACATACAAACCACCTCATTGTCATTGGGCATAATCATAAACCGATAGCTTTGTTTACTCCCATCTCCGTAATTATCCAAAATGTAAGACTTCATTTGTAAACACAAATCAATACTGGAAAAACAAAATTGATCTTTGTTTTCCACTCCATTTTGAATAGCATAAATAGAGTCGGGTAGTTCACCATCTGTAATCTTTGATAGTCCATGCCCCCACAAGCCCCAAGCAGTTTCAACCATATCTGTTCCAATAATAGGTGCATATTCAAATTGCAAGTTAGGTAGAAAGTAAGGTTCTCTATATGAAAAGTCAAAATTCCTACAAACCGTCTCCATTGAAATCATAGGTGGAGGCAAATCCTCTGCTACAAAGTTATTATCTACTGAAGCCAGATGACTCATAAACTGATAAATAAGCCAAAGCATAGTTCGTTCTTCTTTGGCTATTAAATGAATTTTATTTCCCTCTTTTTCAATGCAATAATCGTATTGACTTTCTTTGTTTACCGAAATGTGGATCAGTGACGAACCTGCTTTTTGTTTACTCAACAGAACGACTTTTTCAGAAGATCGTTTTTTTAAGTGGTTATGTAAATAGGTACACCACTTCCTACTGACCCTATTCTCGTCGCAGGTTAGAGCGTACTGAATTTTTTTTGAAGGTGAACTTTGTGTACACCCCCAACTCAACAGTATTAGAAAAGTCACCACAAAAAATCGCATTTCTTTCATCTAAAAACGGATATTTAGCTTGAGTTGAAGGCTGTACATATTTTTATACAACCGATCCTCAAACTTATAATTATACCACAATGCAGTGGCATCTACACTACACATTTTACTCAGTATAAAATGCCCGCCAAGTCCAACCATTACATTCGTCACATCAAAGGCTTGATATAATTCTGTATCAATTACTTCTATATCCGGAGCAGACCCTAAGCTACCCATTGCAGTAATATAGTTCCTGTGGTCACGAATATAGAAACGACCTTGTCCTGAAATATTATAGTGCCAATTTTTGTCTAGTATTACTGAGTTAAACTTTGCAGTAAACCGTGCAAAACTAAACTCCTTAGCAACACCTACTTGTTGGTTGAACATTTGGTTTGAAATTGAGTCGGACAAACTCCGAAATCCAAGAGTGAGTTCTGCTTCCCAAGTTTCTAGAAAAGTATAATAGGCTGCAACATTAGCTGTGAATCGAGGAAATGCTTTATCTCCAATCGAAGCATTTAGCATACTATAAAACTTTTTATTAAAGATATGACTCCACTCTGCTTGACCCATCACTCCTTTCCCATTGTCTCTTCCTGAATAGTAGAAACGCCCGGTAAAAACGTCTCTTTCCTTCATATGCATATATTCAACTCCTGTTACAGCTGTTATTATATCAAGATCAGACGGTCTATACAAATGACAAAAAAATGAAACCTCATTCCTCTTATTGATAAACTCCAAATACTTCATGTGTCTTTGATAATCTTTTAGTTCAATGATAGAAGGTTCATAAAAAGATTGATAATAAGCAGCAGAATCCACTCTATGTTGTTTTTCAAAGACAATGCCTTTCATATATTTAATATCTGAGTTATCAGCATCATAGATAAGTGCACTATTAAGAATAGTCAATCCCTCTTCAACTTCATTCTCTTTAATCAGTTGTTTTGCTTTTTTAAAACTTAGGTCACTGTATGTTGCTACTGCTTCTTTATGGTAGGGGTATCTCTCCAAAAGAGGAAGTAAAATGGACGAAGCCAAATCATAGTTTTCTTCTAATGTATAGATTTCCGCCAATTTTAAGTGGTAAAAAAGCTCTTCCGGATTGTATTCTATCCCATGTGAAAGATATTCTTTCACCTTTTCTTTGTTCTTCATCTGATAGGATACCGAATACCCATAACGCAAAGCTGTTTCGCTTTCCGGATAAACCATAAGCCAATGATCAATTAGTTCAATTGCCTCATCAAAACGATAACTATCAATCAATGCTTTGGTGTAAATTGTAGCTTGTTCATCATACCCGGTTAATCTCCATTTAGAATAATCACCCTCTTCCATAACTAATCGCAAACCATGCTCATATTCTTGAAGAGCTTCAAAATAGTTTTTCTGATTCCCAAGTAGTGCCGATTTTTTAATTCGCCAATCCACTTCCAAAGGTTCAGACTCTATTAGTTTATTAATAACAAGCATAGCCTTGTCCCAATCATTTAACTCCATTAAGCAGCTATATTGGGAAATCAAAGACAACTTCAACAACTCTTCATCTCCATGCTCTTCAATAAATAGAAGAAAAGGCATTGCTTTTTCAAACATTCGATCAGCCATCAGTCCTTTCGCTTCTTTGTAATAAAAAACACAAGTCTGATACTTCACATCTTCATCTTCCGGATAAAGTTCATTAATCTGATAGGTTAATTGTTTTACTTTCGATTGATTACCCATTCGTTCATATAAATACAATTCTTTCAGTAGTAAATCTTTTGTTTCGCCACCTGCCCTTTTAGCCACTTGAATGGCTTCTATAGCATCGTCAAAAAGACTTCTGGAAATGGCAGTTGTATAAACCTTGTTGAAATGAGCTTTATCTCTTGGATTTCTTTCAAATAGCATCTGATAATTGTAATAATGATCTGATTTTTCAGAATATCGTGCTGCCTCTTCCAAGTAATAGTGATATTCCTGTTGAAGAGGAGCCGGATTTTTCGATTTTGCAATTAACTCCTTCAGTGATGACAGAATCTCCTGAAATCGATTTAGATGAGCCAAAATAGAATTTCTCTTTTTTATCACAGTTATATTGTCCGGCATATCATAAACTGCTTTTTCTGCATAGCTCAAAGCATTTTCATAATCGCCTGCCTGTAGATATCTATTTATCAAACCGATATAGACATCCTCATTTTGAGGGTCTTCAGTAACAATATACAAGGCTAAATCGGAGACCTCATCAATTGGAGCTGTGTTCTTCTTACTTCTAAACTCGTCATACAAATAGTCTATAAGGTTATTTTTCAACACCTCATCTTCCGGATAAATGTGATGGATGCGTTTTAGTAAACGGTTAGACTCAACAATATTACCTTGTAAGCGAAAAGCTTCAGCTTTTTTCAACCATAATGTTTTATCGTATGGCATAGATTCAAGTATTTCATTGATATATGCTATTGCACTTGAATAACGCTCAGTAGCCATTTCAACAGTCACTAATGCTTGCTTTGCACTTAAATTCTTATGATTGTACTCAATAGACTTTTTGAGCTCGTAACGGGCTTTTTCATAATCATTCTGCTCTAGATAATACCGACCATTCAGTTCTTTCAAGTCAGAATCTTTTGGGTATTTATAAAGCCCAGAATCAACTGTTTTTTTTCCTTCCTCCCATTTATTCTCTCGGAACAGTTGTTTAGCAGCTTCAATATACTCATCTCTATTATCCGGATTAATCTCAAACTGAGCATAAGAGGGTATTGCCAGAAACAGTAAATAAAAAACAAGTATGGATAGTCTATACATAATGTTAGATCATTAAATTTCTTCGTTTTGTTTAACCTGTACTCCTTGCCGTTTCATCTCTCCCCATTCGAATTTTTGTTTAAACAAGAAATCAACATATCCTTTTACATTAAAAAATATGATGAAAGGATGGTAAATAAGTAATTCAATTAAAGAACACAGAAACAATACAACATACTCTCTGTATTTTCTATAGAGTTTATTTATCACCATATCGTAGACCACTGTTATAGCAGAAACCATAATAAAAAAGAGAGAAACAAATAGAAGAAGAACATATGCTGTTTCAAAATTCACTTTATTGGTAAACAAGAAATAAATAGTCATCGCTATACCCGAGAATTCGACTATTGGAGCCAATAACTCAAAAATAAACAGGTAAGGTAACATAACTAAACCTTCCTTCCCGTAATGGCGATTGAATAAAAGCTTCCGATGTACAATGAAAAACTGTAGTAATCCTCGTCCCCATCTTGTCCTTTGTTTATTCAAAACAAATAGATTTGGTGGACCTTCAGTCCAACATCCCGTAACAGGTACATGAGGAATCTTATAGGGTTTATTGAAGTTTTTCATATAAGCTATCATCCGTATAAGCATATCCATATCTTCTGCATGCGACAAAGAGTCATAACCTCCTGCAGCAATAACTACCGATTTATCGAATAAACCGATTCCACCTGAAACATTTGGCATAAGTCCCATTGCCGACCACCCCATTTTACTTACTAAGTATGACCTGAGATATTCCAATTCCTGAAAACGAGGAATAATTCCTCTTGGAGGTCTAACTCTAGTAATAACTCCATCCTCATTAATCTCGCAACTGTTCACCATCCGCATTGTTATGCCCACAGCAATCACTTGTACGGAGGAATTAAGAACAGGTTCAATCATTTTTAATAGTGCATTTCGGGACAAAATGCAATCTACATCAGTACAAACAAAATAGTTGTGTTTTGCTACATTTACACCGGCATTACTAGCATCTGCTTTAGTTCCTCCGTTTACTTTGCTCACAACCGTTAAACTACTGTATTCCGAATTTGTTGATTTGTAAAGTCCTTTAAATGGTTTGCACTGCACTTTTTCCACATAAACATAAGGAGTTTCAACCAACTGAAATTCATCGATAAGAAGATCCAAGGTTTTATCTGTGCTACCGTCATTAACAATTACAACTTCAAAATTGGGGTAGTCAATCGTTAAAAGAGAACGAACGTTTGTAATTATTGTCTTCTCTTCGTTATAAGCCGGAGCAATGATAGAAATACCTGGAGCGTAAGGCGATTTCTTTAGTATCTCATCTTCTTTTTTAGTATACTTCCACTTGTAGCTCCAAGCCTTAAACATACTCAATAAGAGAAGGATAGAAATGACTACAATAAAAGCAATACCATAGAAAAACACTAAATACTGATAGAAATAAATAAGAGTTTTCATATTAAACCTTCTAATTAATGGATAAAAGCGGGTTACTCACATGTTCAAAAAGTAAGAGCGACTCTTCTTCTTTCTCATGCTTTCTTTGTAACGCATCAAAATACTCTCGTCCTTCTCGACCGTAATTATAAATAGCTGACAAGACTAATATTTTTCTTTCGTTGTCAACTGCATTATTAAATGATTCGATTAAAAAAGGAAGAGCCATTCTGGTTTTCAGTTTGCTTACAGCATCAATAATAGCTTGCTGAACATATTGATGCTGCATAGGATATAGTTTTATTAATTCGGGTTCAATCTCTTTATATTGCATATCACTCAATGCATTAATACAATGTTTTAGCAACAAAGAGTCTGTTTTGGAATCTTTAATTAATTGAATCAAAGTGGGAATATTCTCTTTTTGATTGAAAAACGCAATTTCATCAACTAAAAAACACTGGAATTTCAAATCTTCAGAACGCAAAATCAAGCTAGCAAGATTCGGTAGACTTCTTTTATTTGATTGTCTCTCTAAAATGTGATGTAGCTCAATTTTATCCCAGTCATTTAAATTTTCATCAAACCCTTCTTCCAGAAACTTATACGGATTACTATGAGTGAAATTGAGAAAACTTGAACGAGATCTTTTTCTTAAGAAAAGGTTTCGGTTATAAGTTAAATCAGTAAGTACGGCACCAGAGACTCTTATGTTCAAGTTGTCAAGTCTTAAAAGAGAATTACGTTTTTGCATGGCACTTCCATGTTTTAATTTCTTTTCCCAAAACTGACGAATTCCCAGAAGATCTAATAATGTCTTATTATTTTCATAATTGACATAAACATCTTCATTTTCTTTACATATCGAAGAAATTAATCTGGAAAATCGTTCCATTTTCACAGCGTTGATTTTTTTTAGCTTCTGAGGCAGTAGTTGATCAAAATCCCCAGGTAGAAGTGTTTTTTTAGAAGTGAGAATCATTTGAAGTGTATCTCTATAGTTCCTCTCAAGTTCTTCATCAATGTTTTTAATACGATTTTCTCTTCTTATGCGCCTAATATATACATACGCACACAAAAAGTATAACGGAACGAAAACGCTCAAAGAGACAATCGATACTCTTATAATAAAGGGCATTCCCAAAAAAGAGTAATAGATGTAGT
The DNA here is from genome assembly GCA_964583185.1 of uncultured Bacteroides sp. GTDB lineage: Bacteria > Bacteroidota > Bacteroidia > Bacteroidales > Bacteroidaceae > Bacteroides_E. The sequence goes on from CAZOVL010000059.1 coordinate 11,217, forward strand.
ATAAATAATAGTCTACCCCCATTGTTTATTGTATTAATTTTTTTGTAAATTTTAGATTAAGTACACACTAATTCAGTTCGCTTTTAATAAAGCGCATTGTTGTTGAATGAGTCTAAGTTATTTTTGGTTTGAATCTTTTTTCTATGTAGTTATTAAGGAGATTTTTTATAAGTTATAAATGCAGTAAACAGAATTTCTACAAGCTATTTCTATTGCTTAAGAATGGACACTTATCAGTACGAAATTAATTCAGATATTTCATAATACTAATTTATAGAAACTCTCACACATTCAGAGATTCAATCTTACAATTTAAAAAGTCAATCTTACAAATTGTGGAATAAAGCTTGTCTTTTCTTGGTTTTTATTTCATTTTGAATCAATTGCGCTTCCTATTACGATATTTTGCTGGGGTAGTACCTATATGTTTTTCAAATGCACGCCGAAAAGTGGAAAGAGAGTTAAATCCCGATTTTTCACTAATATAGGCAAGTTGACTCTCCGGCTCAGACACCAACAACTTACAAGCATAACGAATACGAAAACTATTAATATAATCGTAAAAAGTTGTATTCAGTCTATTATTTATATAATCAGACAAATAGGTACGGTTAGTTCCTAATGCTGTGGCCAACTCTTGCAAAGTTAGTGAGTGTTTTAACCATGGATGATGTTCTTCAATGTATATTTGCAACTTTTGCCCTAACTGATCAATAGTTACCTCCAAGGAAATATTGTTTTCCACCTCATATTCAACAACATACTTGTTTTTTACTTGCTTAATATCGAACAAATCTTCTGCTCTTACAGCAACAACGTGCCTCACAGAATAATGATAGATAAAAATCCAAATAAGAATAAGAAACAGATAATAAACTGAATCAATCCATTTATTATCTACCTCAACAACTATCCCCCACACAATGTACCACGCTAAAAACACATAAGATACAACTCGCACCCAATCTACTGTTTTATTATCGATACTCGAAAATCTTTTTTTTAGGAAACCATTATATCGACTAGACAAAAGAACAACAAGAACAAATATTAACAGAACAATCAAGACTGTATAAATTATAGATATAATAATGGTTATACGGTTTTGTGTATATGCGTGAATAGCTGTAAGAATTATATTTGGAGAGAGTAACAACAAATTTTTTCGTGCATTGATGAATTCAGGAATCATCACTTTCAATAGGTACGCTCCAACAAGAGGCACAAGGGATAAGTCGGCCAACATTTTAAGCTCCTTGAATAGGCAGCTATCTCTCATACTATCAATCATTAACCCCATGACTGAAAAAAGAAGAAAGAACAACATAAAAATCAGCAACCAAAAAAAGTGGTTCAGAATCACATTCCTTTTTCGCTTCGGGTAAAGTCTAATACACATAATAACGAAGAGCATCAACTGTGCACCACGCATTATGTTAAGTACATTTTCCGAAAAAACTTGTAACGTTTGATTCATATACGACTCTCTTTCCTCTGCAATAGATATATGACTTTTCTTTTACTTTATATCTATTTTTAGATGTAGGAAAATAAATTTACAAACAATAGGACTAACATGTCTATCATATTTGCAAAAAAACAAAGGCAAAATCGTAATCAATTATTGTTATTTTGAACAAAATCGTAATTGTCTCACAAAATCGTACACCAAGGCGTTTCCT